>JBDTPM010000369.1:0-14404 GCA_039932695.1 Gallionella sp.
TGCCGGATTGCGATATGCAGACTTTGCTCGATGAACAGAAGACCAGCAAAAAGCTGCTCAGCAATTACCTGACGCAATGGTTCCCCAAGAGCTTCTCCGATGTGTGGTGCGCCGAGTTGACCGTGCACAAGAAGCTCGAGAACAGGCCGCTCAATCAATACAACGACAAGGAGCGCAAACAGATCGCAGCTCAACTGCACGACTGGCAGATCATCCCGTCCGGTACGGCAGGTTACACCAAGGCCGAAGTGACCTGCGGCGGGATCGACACGCGCGCACTGTCTTCGAAGACCATGGAATGCATAGAGATGCCCGGCCTGTATTTCATAGGCGAAGTGGTGGACGTCACCGGATGGTTGGGCGGTTATAACTTCCAGTGGGCTTGGGCATCAGGCTATGCGGCGGGGCAGGCTGTCTGATTCGAATTTTATTCGGTAGGGGCGTGATTCATCACGCCCTGGTTATTGATTCATGATTAAATCTGGGCGCGATAAATCGCGCCCCTACCCCTACAAGGTTCATCTGCTTTTATTGGTTTAGTGCTATAGTTTTCGCATGTTTTTTGATATTGAACTCGGAGGAATTGACGATGCGTATCTTATGGATGGTTTTACTGGCTACACTGTTGAGCGGTTGCGGCTACAACACTTTTCAAACCACCGATGAGCAGATCAAGGCAGGCTGGGCGGAGGTGCTGAACCAGTATCAGCGCCGTGCCGACCTGATCCCCAACCTGGTGAACACAGTCAAAGGCTATGCCGCGCAGGAGCAGACCGTGCTGCTGGGTGTCACCGAGGCACGTGCCAGGGTCGGCAGCATCCAGGCCACGCCCGAGCTGATCAACGACCCGGAGGCATTCGCCAAATTCCAGGCCGCACAGGGTCAACTGACTTCGGCATTGAGCCGCTTGCTGGTGGTGTCGGAGAATTACCCGCAATTGAAATCCGACCAGAATTTCCGCGACCTGCAGGCACAATTGGAGGGCACCGAGAACCGCATCACCGTGGCGCGCAACCGCTACATCAAGGCGGTGCAGGAATACAATGTCACGGTGCGTGAGTTCCCGACCAACCTGACAGCGATGCTGTTCGGCTACAAGGTCAAGCCATCGTTCACGGTGGAAAATGAAAAAGCGATCTCCAGCCCGCCGACGGTCAATTTCGATGCACCCAAGGTTGCCCCACCGGCAAAATAAATGAAAAATCTTGCGCAGGTAATTCTGCTTGCGCTGCTGCTGAGCGGGGCAGCGCACGCCGATGTTGCATTGCCGCCGCTCACGAAACGCGTCACCGATCTCACCGCTACACTAAATGCACAACAGATCCAGACCCTCGAATCCAGCCTGGCTGCATTTGAAGCGAAGAAGGGCGCGCAGCTCGCGGTGCTGATCGTGCCGACCACCCAGCCGGAAACCATCGAGCAATTCGGCATCCGCGTCGTCGAGGCGTGGAAGCTCGGGCGCAAGGGTGTGGATGACGGCGCGCTGCTGCTGGTCGCCAAGGATGACCGCGCATTGCGCATCGAGGTGGGTTATGGTCTGGAAGGCGTGCTGAACGATGCCACTGCAAATCGAATCATCGACGAGATCATCGTGCCGCGTTTCAAGCGCGGCGATTTTTACGCGGGCATCGAGTCCGGTACGGCGGCGATGATGCAGGTGATCGATGGCGAACCCTTGCCGCCACCTCCGCGGCGTGCCGCAGCAAGCGGAAAATTTGATATCGAATCGCTATTGTTCATCGGCTTCGGTTTGGTTGTGGTCGTGGGCGGCGTGTTGCGCGCGATGCTCGGGCGGTTTCCTGCCGCGTTGCTGATGGGCGGGGTGCTGGCAGCGCTGGCCTGGTTCACGGTCGCGCAATTGCTGATCGCGCTGCTGGTCGGGCTGATGGCGTTCGTGTTCGTGCTGCTCGGCGGCGGACGCGGGATTGGCGGATTCGGGGGCGGCTATGGCGGCGGAGGTTACGGCGGGGGTGGAGGCTTCAGCGGAGGCGGCGGAGGCTTTGGAGGCGGCGGAGCATCCGGGAGATGGTGATGAATCTTAAACGCATCATGCGACACCTGTCGACCGGTAATGCTGCCGTGCGGCACGCTTTCCCGTCGCGCGCGCTTGATGAGATAGAGCACGCGATCCGCTCATCCGAAACATACCACGACGGACAGATCCGCTGTGCGGTCGAAGCCTCTTTGGAATTGGCGCCTTTGATGGCGGGGCAGACCGCGCAGCAACGCGCCGTCGAGGTGTTTTCAAAATTGCGTGTCTGGGATACCGAGCACAACAACGGCGTGCTGATCTATCTGCTGTTGGCGGATCGGGATGTTGAGATCGTTGCCGACCGCGGCATCCATGCCAGACTCGGCAAGGAAGTCTGGGAAGCGATCTGCCTCGAAATGGAAACAGCGTTTCGCGCAGGGCATTTTGAAACGGGCTTGCTGGCTGGTATACATGCGGTGGGTGAACATCTGTCGCGCCACTTTCCGGCGCGCAGCGGCAAACCTAATGAAATTCCGGATAATCCGGTGGTGTTGTAGTAGTAGTAGCAAATACATCCGTTCACTACAGCGATCGTTATGCCCACGCAGTGTTTGCGAAATCGTCGGCGGGCCTGGAATAGAGGGGCGCCTTGTTCTCTGCAAATGATATTTGGATGAACAACCAGCCCTGCAACGAGAGGAGAGCAGAATGCGAACAAGAATCGGCCTGATGACGCTCTTGATGCCGATAATGGCAAGCGGCGCATATGGCGAAACTGCGACATCATCCGCACAATCAGGGGTGATCCTGAAAGCCCCCACCACCGCTGAAAAGATCGCTGCGCTTCCAGCCGGAAATTTCGACGCGAAACTTTCGGCCTACCTGAAAAATCAACTCGAGTGGGGCAAGCTCCACGAGGCAGACGGTGATGCGCTGCTTGCTGCCGGAAACCCGCAGGCCGCACTTGAGGCTTATTACAAGGGACTGGGCGAAGTCGGAGCCGGCGGCTATTGGTATGGATGGAAAATCGAGCCTGCGTTGGACGGTTACAAAGTCATTGAAGTCGGCGCCGGAACGCACGCGGCTTCGGCCGGTGTGCAAGTTGGCGATGTGCTGATTTCGGCTGATGGAACGAAACTGGATGGGATCCAGAAAGACGCGACCGACATTTTGTTCTACATGATAAACAACGTTCCCACCCGTCCCCAGGTCTTCGAAGTGATGCGCGGAACCAAAACCCTGGAAATCAAGATCGACCGCAGGCCGAGCTACAAGGGGCCGTCCAATATTCCGGAAGAAAACACATTCCGGGAAGCGCTCGAGCAAAAAACGCTGCGCCTGATCATAGATAAAAAACTGGAACCAAAGATCAACGATAACCAGAAACGCGCTGCAAAAGAACTTCAGGATAATCTGAAAGCCGCAAAGACCGCGGACGATATCGAATTTGAAGGCGAAAACGTGAGGGGTGGCACCTATGCATCCCCCGGTTGGGCCGACAATTATTTCAATTGCGGCGTTTTGCTCGAAGCCGCGTCAAACGCGACTGAAGCCGAAAAATGTTACCGGAATTTCCTGCTTATGCGCCCCGGGGATCCGCAGGCAGGTGCAGTTGCGGCCCGCTTCGCAAATCTTGCCACACTGGTCAAAGGCGAAGAAAACCTCAAAGCCTGGGAAGGAAGCTGGTACATCACAAAGTATGGCCAAAAGACCGAACGAGGCTACATTTTTGAGCGCGCCGGAAAACTGATGAAGGTAAAGAACCATTTACAGGAAATCTGGATGACTATTACGATCGACGACGAATTCAATGCCTCAGCCCTGCAGACGCTGACTGCAAAATCCATGAACGGAGGCCCGCTGGAAGCACTGATCGATAAATGTTTTAACGGAAAGATCGAGGCTGCAGGCGGGCTGAATCTCTCGCCCGATAAAAAAACCATGACGGTGACCGTGAAGAACGACATCGATATCGATCCGGCAAGCTGCAAAATCACCAGACAAAACCCATCGACCTATGTCTATGTGCGCTAGATCGTTGCTGCTGATCCTGGCTTTCCTTGCCGCCCATGTAGAAGCGGGGCAATGGTGTGTAACGGCGAGCTGCACCTCATGCGGCAGGCATAATTTCAGTGTAAGAGAATGTTTCAGCAGTAAAGCGTCATGTGAAAGCGGAGTGGCCCAAGCCAAGGCTGGTAACCCATCTGCCACGACCTATACTTCGTGCACCGAAGAAGGGGGTAGCGCGAGCATGGGCAGTGGCTCAACAAACGACGAAGCCGCTCGAGTCCTGGGTACTGCGATCGGACAAGCGCTCGCCTGCAAGATGTTTGGCTTCGGTTGCCCCGGTCAGCCGGAAGATCCGGGCGCGCGCGCTAATTACTACGGAATGTCTGCCGAACAGAAACAAAAACTCATTGCCGCGGTAAAAGCTCAGGAAGCCGAAGATCAGGCCACCGCAGATCGCGTGAAAGCCGTGACCGAAGGCGGCGCCACAGGCGGCCTCCAGCTTCGAGATCCGGACGCAGCCCAAGGCAGTTCACTTTCGGATTCCGGGATTTCAAGTATGGACTTCGACGATTATCGTAAAAGAGAGGACGAACGGGCTGCGGCGCTGAACAAGCCAGGGCGCAAGCTTTCCAGGAAGGAGCAAAGCTGGTGCAAGCTGCATGTGCCTCTCAAGCCCACCGGGTCGGTCCAGAAAATCGATGGACAGGATGACGACCGGATGGCGTTATTCAAAATCAAACAGACAGAGTGGGATCGCCGCTGCGCGGTCAAGGAAGACATACCGGCAAAATGATCCCTACCGATGCCGGAGCATGGGCAGAGTAACCCCAGCGTTAATCCAGCGTTCCTTTGACTCCCCCGAAACCTTGCTGCTCATAAGGGATTGCCCGGATATTCGGCAATTGGCGTTGTCACTGCCGGATGCTATCGTATATACTCGCGTTCATTGTCCAATTTCAGGTTTTTCCTTCATGCTGGAAATCAGCAATCTTGCTTGTAGTCGCGGTGATCATCGTTTGTTTTCCGGATTGAGCTTCTCGCTGGATTTTGGGCAGATCATGCAGGTCAAGGGCGCAAATGGCAGCGGCAAGACCAGCCTGCTGCGTACTTTGTGCGGCTTCATCACGCCGGATGAGGGTGATATCATCTGGCGCGGCGAGAGTATCCGCGAACTGGATGAAGAATATTTTGCCGAGATGATGTATCTCGGTCATTTGAATGCGATCAAGGACGAGTTGAGCGCGCTGGAGAACTTGCGTATTTCTGCCGGTCTTTCCGGGATAGAGCTTGACGAGAAAGAGGCGATGACTGCTTTGCGGCGCATGGGGCTGCGCGGTCGCGAGTTGCTGCCGACCAAGGTCCTTTCACAGGGACAAAGGAGACGCGTGGCATTGGCGCGCCTGCTGGTCAGTGATGCGAAATTGTGGGTGTTGGACGAACCTTTGACCGCTCTCGATGTCGGAGCCGTGGCGTTGATCCAGGAGTTGATTGCGGAGCATTTGGCGCAGCAGGGGATGGTGATCTTTACCACCCATCAACCGCTGGAAGTGGCGGGGATAGAAATGCGCAGTTTGTCGCTATCTTGAAGATCCTTGACATGAAGGCCATCTGGGCATGAAGAAGACCTCGATGCTGGGTTTGCTGGTGCTGGTGATACGGCGCGATCTGGTGTTGGCGATGCGTCGCCGTGCAGATGTGCTCACCACGTTGATCTTTTTCGTGATGGTGGTCAGCCTGTTCCCATTGGGTGTAGGGCCGGAAATGGCGATGCTGCGCAAGATGGCGGCGGGTGTGTTGTGGGTGGCGGCGTTGCTGTCTTCTATGTTGTCGCTGGGAAGGTTGTTCTCGGCAGACTATCTGGATGGCACGCTGGAACAGATGATGCTGGCTCCTCAATCGTTGTCGATGCTGGTGCTGGGCAAGATGGCTGCGCACTGGATGGTTTCCGGTTTGCCGCTGGTGCTGATGGCTCCGGTGCTGGGCTTGCAGTTCGATATGCCGGTGCAGGCACTGGGTGTGCTGATCGTAGGCCTGTTGCTGGGAACGCCGATACTGAGCATGGTAGGCGCGATCGGCGCGGCATTGACTTTGGGCTTGCGCGGTGGTGGAGTGTTGTTGTCGCTCTTGGTGTTGCCGCTGTGCATCCCGGTGCTGATCTTTGGCACGGGCGCCGTCGAAGCGGTATCAAGCGGGTTGGATATTGCATCCCATATGTCTTTGCTGGGTGCATTGCTGGTGTTGGCCTTGGTTTTCACCCCTTGGGTGACGGCTCAGGCGTTGCGAATCTCGATGGAGTGATAAGTTGACAATTAACTGGTTCAAGTATTCCGCCCCCACCACCTTTTACGGCTTGGCCGGCAAGATGATTCCGTGGTTCGCGGTTTCTGCTGCGATTTTGTTCGCGGTCGGTTTGTATATCGGATTTTATGTCGCGCCGGTGGATGCCCAGCAGGGTGAGTTTTACCGCATCATTTTCATTCATGTGCCGGCTTCCATTCTGTCCATGTTCCTTTACCTGATCATGGCGGGTTACGCGGCACTGGGACTGATTTTCAAAACCCGCTTGTCGTCCATGATGGCCACCGCGATCGCGCCCACCGGCGCACTGTTCGCCTTTATTTCATTGTGGACCGGCGCGTTGTGGGGCAAGCCGATGTGGGGTGCATGGTGGATGTGGGATGCGCGCCTGACCTCCGAATTGATACTGTTGTTCCTGTATCTGGGCTTCATCGCGCTGCACGCGTCGATCGACGATCCACGCCGTGCCGACCGCGCCGCCGCATTGCTGGCCATCGTCGGTTCGGTGAACGTGCCTATCATTTATTTTTCGGTGAAGTGGTGGAACACCCTGCATCAGGGTTCGACCATCAAATTCACCGGCACATCCATGCACGTTGCGATGCAGCAGGCCATGTTCACGATGTTGGTGGCCTGTTGGCTGTATGCGATCGCGGTCGTGCTGGCGCGGGTGCGCAGCATCATTCTGGAGCGTGAGCGAAACACCACTTGGATTTCTGAATTGCCGGAGGTAAAGGTATGAGTTTTGATATCTGGATGAGAGAGAACACGCTTACTTATGTATGGCTGGGCTCTTATGCGGTTGCATTGATCATCTTTGCGATCGAGATCGCAATGGTTATCCACAAAAGAAAAGTCACTTTGCAGCAGGTACGCATGCTACGTAATGCGGGAGATGGGGAATAAATGAGGCCACGCCAGAAAAGATTCATGTTCATCGCAGTTGGTGTCGCAGCCATATCGTTGGCGGTCGGCTTGGTTCTGTACGCGCTGAGGGGCAACGTCAATCTGTATTTCACACCGACTCAGATATTCAATAATGAAGCCCCGCATGGGCGCAGCTTCCGTATCGGCGGTTTGGTCGAGGAGGGTAGCATTAAGCGTGAAAAGGACGGCCTGACGGTGAATTTCGTGATCACCGATACTCATAAAAGCATACCGGTTGTGTATAAAGGCATCCTTCCTGACCTGTTCAAGGAAGGTAAAGGCGTGGTAGCTCAAGGCCGGATGGAGGCCGATGGTTTGATGCATGCTGAAGAGGTGCTCGCCAAGCACGATGAAAATTACATGCCGCCTGAAGCGGCAGATGCGATGAAGAAAGCTCAAGAGGCGAAAGCGGCTGGTATGTCTGCTCAGCCGGTAGTTCCTGTTGCCAAATAACCGTTCTATTTGAGATTGAGAGGCTAGACATGATTCCAGAACTTGGTCATTTTTCATTGATTATCGCGCTGTTCCTGGCGATCACCTTGGGTGTGCTGCCGATAGTTGGTGCTGCACGCAATAACCCGGTGTGGATGGGCATCGCCCGTCCATTGTCATATGGGTTGTTTGTTTTTATCGCGCTGGCATTTGCCACGCTGGCGAACTCCTTTCTCAATAATGATTTCTCTGTGTTGTATGTCTCGCAACATTCCAATTCGGGATTGCCATTGCACTATCGCTTTGCCGCGATCTGGGGCGGGCACGAAGGATCATTGTTGCTGTGGGTGACCATACTGTCTATCTGGACTGCTTCTGTAGCGACGTTCAGCAAACACCTGCCCCAAGAAATGGCCGCCCGTGTGCTGGGAGTAATGGGATTGATCGCGGTAGGTTTCCTGTTGTTCATGCTGCTGACCTCGAATCCATTCGATCGTGTATTCCCCGCACCGCTCGATGGGAGAGAGTTGAACCCCTTGCTGCAAGATCCGGGACTGGTGATACACCCGCCGATGCTGTACATGGGCTATGTGGGATTTTCGGTGGCTTTTTCATTTGCCATCGCAGCTTTATTGGGTGGAAAACTTGATGCCACTTGGGCGCGCTGGTCCCGTCCGTGGACCACCGTGGCTTGGGTATTCCTGACTACCGGGGTCATGCTGGGCAGCTGGTGGGCTTATTACGAACTCGGTTGGGGTGGCTGGTGGTTCTGGGATCCGGTGGAAAACGCATCCTTCATGCCATGGCTGGTGGGTACCGCGCTGATACATTCCCTTGCCGTTACGGAAAAACGCGGCGCATTCAAGAGTTGGACGATATTGCTGGCGATAGCGGCATTTTCCCTCAGTCTGCTGGGAACCTTCCTGGTTCGTTCCGGGGTGCTGACTTCGGTGCATTCGTTCGCAACCGACCCGGAACGCGGTATTTTCATTCTGGCCTTTTTGACCATCGTGATCGGCGCTTCGCTGCTGTTGTTCGCCTGGCGTGCTCCGAAGATAGGCATGGGCGGCAAGTTCGATATCATCTCGCGTGAATCGATGCTGTTGTCGAATAATGTGCTGTTGTCGGTAGCTGCTGCTTCGGTGTTCATCGGTACGCTGTATCCGCTGTTCATGGACGCGCTGGGCATGGGCAAGCTTTCGGTAGGACCACCTTATTTCGAAGCGGTATTCGTCCCGCTGATGGCACTCGCGGTAATGATGATGGGATTGGGGGCATTGGCGCGCTGGAAGCAGGCAAGCGTGCAGGAGCTGTCCAAGCGACTGCGTTGGGCATTGGTTGCAGCAGTCATTATTGCCGTGCTATTGCCCTTCGTGTTTAATCACTGGACACCGATGATCGCTTTCGGGTTGTTGCTGTCATTCTGGGTCATCGCCTCGCTGGTAGTCAGTTTGCAGCAACGCTGGTCGGGCCCTTCGACAAGCTCAGGAGGCGCATTCATGCAGCGCGTGCGCAATCAAAGCTTGAGCTATTACGGCATGCAATTGGCGCATCTCGGGGTGGCGGTGTTCATCATCGGTGTGACTGTGGTGAAAGGTTATGCAACCGAGCGGGATGTGCGTATGGATATCGGCGATACGGTGGAAGCAAGCGGTTATATCTTCCGTTTTGACGGTGTACGCGAGATCACCGGCCCGAACTATGTGGCGGCCGAAGCGCGCGTCACGGTCACCAGGGATGGCAAGCCGGTGACTGAGCTGTTCCCGCAAAAACGCCATTACAATGCTTCCGGTATGCCGATGACCGAGGCAGCGATCGACACCGGGTTCTTCCGTGACCTGTATGTTTCCCTGGGCGAGCAGATACCCGGCACACGCACTGCCTGGGCGGTACGTGTTTATTACAAGCCTTTCGTGGATTGGATCTGGGCGGGTTGTGTATTGATGGCGTTGGGTGGAGTGCTGGCCATCAGTGATCGCCGCTACCGGATTAAAAGCAAGAAGACGCAACTATCTGATGACAAGAACGCACCCACGGTCGGTGGATTGACTGCGGAGGGTAAAGCATCATGATGAGATTCATCTGGCCGTTTGTTATTTTCGTGACTTTGGCGGGTTTCTTGTATGTCGGATTGCATCTGAATCCGCATGAAGTGCCCTCACCACTGGTAGGAAAACCCGCGCCATTATTCAACCTGTCGCAGTTGCACGAACCCGCCAAGCAATTTTCCCCGAAGGAGATGAAGGGCCAGGTATGGTTGCTCAACGTCTGGGCTTCCTGGTGTGTCTCATGCAAGGTAGAGCATCCGGTACTGTTGGCATTGTCCCGTCAGAACATCGTGCCGATATACGGTCTGGACTACAAGGACAAACGCGAGGCTGGCATGGCCTGGCTGCAGGAAGGTGGTAACCCTTACGTGCTGAGCGCATCCGACATCGAGGGACGCATAGGAATCGATTATGGCGTGTATGGCGTGCCGGAGACCTATGTGATCGACAAGGAGGGCGTGATCCGGTACAAGCAGATCGGGCCGGTGACGCAGCAAAGTCTGCACGAAAAGATCCTTCCATTGGTTGCGGAGTTGAAAGCGAAATGAAATATCTGTTGATACTGTTGTTTTGCCTGTTGCCGATTTTTTCTTACGCCGGTGAAGCAAAAGATATGGCCGATGACCCGGTGCTGGAAAAGCGCATGATAGGTTTGGCGCAAAATCTGCGCTGCCTGGTATGTCAAAACGAGTCGCTGGCCAGCTCGCACTCCGAGCTCGCTGAAGATCTGCGCCGCGAAGTGCGTGAACAAATGCAGAAGGGCTTGAGCGACCAGGAGATCATCGATTATCTGGTCGCCCGCTACGGCGATTACGTATTGTTCGATCCGCCGGTGAAAAGCTACACCCTGTTGCTTTGGTATGGCCCGTTCGCACTATTGCTGGCCGGACTTGCCGGTTTGATATTTCAACTGCGCAAACGCAAGAACAAGATCTCCGAAACGCATCTTTCTGACGAAGATGCGAAACGTGCCGCCGACATGCTAAACCCATCGAAAGACTTACAAAAATGATTTTATTCTGGATACTCAGTGCAGCAATGCTGCTGGTTGCAATTATGGTTATTGCGGTGCCACTGTGGAGGAAATCCGCGTCCGATGACACTGTATTGCGCGACGCTGCCAACTTGGGGATTCTGCGCGACCAGTCGGCAGAGCTTGAAGTCGATTTGCGCAACGGCTTATTGACTCGGGAAGCATACGAACAGGGCAAGAGCGAATTGCAGGCACGCTTGCTTGAAGAGGTGAAGACTTCCGAGCAACCTGCCAGGGCGCCACGGAATCCCGCCAAAGTGTTGGCGATCGTGCTGGCCGTTATGCTGCCGATGTTCACTGTTCCGGCTTACTTGAAGCTGGGTAACTCCAAGGCGTTCCTGTCTCAGGAACAGCAAAACGCGGAATCTGGTGACGGCATCATCCGTACCGAGGAAGGCTTGCAGGAACTTGCAACCGAGCTGAAAAACAATCCGGATAATGCGAACGGTTGGTACATGCTGGCGCGCTCCTACATTGAAATGAAGCGATACGAAGAAGGCGCCAAGGCATATGAGGAACTCGTCAAGCTGGTGCCGGATGAAGCACAGCTTTGGGCGAATTATGCGGATGTCTATGCGATGGCACATGGAAAGACACTGCAGGGGCCGGAAGTCGCAAAACTGCTGGATCAGGCTTTGGCGCTGGACCCAAACAACATCACCGCACTCGCTCTGACCGGTTCTGCCGGCATGGAACGAGGAGATTATGTGGTGGCCATTACAAATTGGCAGAAGCTATACGGATTTCTGAAACCGGGATCGCAGGATGCAGAGAGATTCAAGGGAAGCATCCAGCGTGCACGCGAACTTCTCGCCGCCCAGCCTGGTGGCAAGAAAAAATTGGCGCAGTTGCCTGTTGTTGAAGCTCCAAAACAGGCGGCAGCCAACCCAGCAACGGCGGTCACCGGCAAAGTGACATTGAGCAAGGCTTTAGCAGGCAAAGCATCTCCGGATGATACTGTGTTCATCCTGGCACGTGCCGCGCAGGGGCCGCCAATGCCACTCGCCGTGTTCCGCAAGCAGGTGAAAGATTTACCGATGGAATTCACACTGGATGACAGCATGGCGATGCGGCCGGAAATGAAGCTGTCGGGATTCGATCAAGTCGTCGTGGTGGCGCGTGTATCCAAGTCTGGCCAAGGGGGGAGGGCGCAGCCAGGCGACTTGGAGGGAAAGTCAGCAGCGATTAAGCCAGGAACCAAAGGCCTGAATATCGTGATTGATTCGGTGGTTCCCTAGGCAACTGAATTCTGGTTGTGGCGTTATCCGATTTCAAGATAGGTTGACGCTGGAAACGCCTTGATCGTCTTTGCCATCACCTCTGATGTGCGTAGCCAGGAATCAGCATGACTACGCGTTCAAATATATCGGGAATGTTCAGCGATGAGTCTGTTGCTGCTTAAGTCCGTGCACATCTCCTGTGTGGCTAGCAGCTACATGCTCTTCATGTTGCGCGGGATCTGGAGTCTGAATGGCTCACCCATTATGCGGAGGCGCTGGGTCAGGATAGCTCCGCATGTCGTGGATACGCTTCTGCTTGCCAGTGCCATTGCGCTGGTGTTCAGCATCAAACAATACCCATTTGTCGATTCATGGCTGACCGCTAAAGTCATCGCGCTGCTGTTGTATATCGCTCTCGGGTCTGTTGCATTGAGATTCGGAAAAAGCAGAACCATGCGCATGTCTGCCTGGTTTGCCGCGCAGGTGGTATTCGCCTATATCGTGATGGTGGCCATCAGTCATCAGCCACTGCCATTCTTATCTTAGGATGACCAGCAGAGCTGGAGCGAAGTCCAGACTGATTAAGTGGTGGTTTCGTAACCGGAAGCAGGGCAGTTCATTCCTTACGCAAAGATTTATCCGGCATTATCAAATACCTTTCGCTGCGCTCCCTGCTGCCATGGAGGTAGCGATTGACGGTGATTCCCTTGCCATCCTGATCGAACACGATCTCGTAATACTGGTAATGTTTGAACACTTCCTCGATGTTCAGATATTGTCCCGGTTCCCAAGTATTCTGTTCGGGATCAAATTCGTCGAAATAATAAGATGTCCCGGGCGTGAATTTGTCAGCGAGCGATGCGGCGATCCCAGCATGTGGAAGTGAGAACAGTAATAGCGCCGCGAGAACATGACTCGGATTTGGCATGCTGAATCCGTTATCAGAAGGAAAACTCGATTTCGGCTGTAACATTCCTGTCCGGTAACAGGAAGTACGAATAAGCTTTCGTGCCCAGAAAATTGTTGATGGCTGCAGTTCCTTTGACCCCTTTGGTAAACTCATAGCCAAGCTTGGCATTCACGATGGTATAGGCATCATAACTGCCCGGAACGCCCTCTATGACATCGGTGTTTTGAGCAGTGAAAAATGAGTGGCTGACATAGCGTGCACTTAACATCCCTGACCATGCACCTTGCTGCGCAGTCAGGCCGATGCCGCTGATGTTCTTGGGCGAGTCGGTCAATTGCTTGCCCACGCTTAATGGATCCGCGGAGTTTTCCAGCATTTCTGAATGGATATACGCATAGTCGGCATCCAGCTCAAGCCAGCTGTTCAATCTGCTGGCGGCAGCCAGTTCTATCCCGCGTATCTTGGCCTTTCCGGCGTTAATTTTTAGTCTAGTATTGCCTGTTGTTTGTGAGTAGATCAGATTGGTGAGTTGAGTTTCGTAATAGGTGGCCGTGACCTTGGTACTTTCGGTTACTCGAAGCTCTCCGCCCACCTCCCAGGTGCTGCCATGCTCGGGCTGTAGATTCGGGTCGCCTTTATATGTTGTAGTGCCTAAGATAGTTGTTGTATACATATCCTCATTCGTCGGTGCGCGGAAAGATCTGCCGAAGGATGCGCGCAGTGTTGCAGCCTCGGTTGCCCGGTAAACCGCAGACACCTTGGGGCTGAAGGCAGTAGCGCTGCGAGTTGGATAAAGTGTGGAGACCGGAGTTGGAAGCAAAACAAAGCTATCACCCTTGGTTTCCCAATGATCCAGTCGTCCGCCGAGGTAAACCGTGAGCGCATCTGCTGCGCTGATCTCGTCTTGGGCAAAAACGGAAGTCGTGGTCGAATCGCCATTGTAGCTGCCGGTCACGTTGGTTTTTGTATCTGGATTACGCCAGTTGGTAAGTGTGTAGATTTGCTGATTCGCAGTATCGTTATGCAGTGCCAGCCCGGTCACGATAACCTGTCGCGAGCCAACCGGAAAGGTCAGCTGGGCTGTGCCGTCCAGTCCCGTGTTCGGCGTGTCATAAAGGCTCCCCGTGCCGCTGTTCCAGATAGCCGCGGAATTCGCGAACGTAAAACTGTATGCGCGCTTGATCTTCGCGAGGTCCGCCTTCAAGGAATAATCTTTGCCCAGAGTGCCGTCATAGCCAACGAAATACCGGGTGGCTGCTTCATGCAGCGGAGAGTTGTTGACGAAATTGGATTCAGTCAGGACGACACGCTGTCCATTGACATCAAGCGTACCGCTCGAAACGGGAGCGCCGGTTGATGTATTCCTGAGATAGGTATTGAATTGAGTGTAGCCTTGATCGGTTTTCTGATAGACGATGCCGGTATAGATCTTGTCGGTTGCATTCAAGTCATAGAATAATTTGGCTGTCGCATTGGCAGAGTTCCATGGTGTCTTGCCTTTGTCGCCAACCAGATAGGCTGGCCGCTCACGGGTGACCCGTATGGTGAATTCCG
>JBDTPM010000370.1:0-2787 GCA_039932695.1 Gallionella sp.
AAGCCCGCGACAGGTGATTGCTGCGATACAGGATCGCGTAATCAGCGAAACGGGTACGGTGCTCGAACTTGTGCGACATCAGCTTCATCACCACGCTTTCGGCTTCATGCTCGTCGTCGCGCGCCGCGTAAATCCGGATAGCGTCGCCGATGCCGTGGTCGCTCCACAGTTTTTTCTCGAACACCTTGGTGTTGTGGTTGATCAGGTGATTCGCCACCTTGAGGATGCGCTGCGAGGAACGGTAGTTCTGTTCCAGCTTGATGACGCGCAGCTTGGGATAGTCATTGCGCAGGTTGTGCAGATTTTCGATGCTCGCGCCGCGCCAGGCGTAGATAGACTGATCGTCGTCGCCCACCACGGTCAGCGCACCGCGCATGTCCGCCAGCAGCTTGATCATCTGGTACTGGCAATCGTTGGTATCCTGATATTCGTCCACCAGCAGATAACGCAGCTTCAGTTGCCAGCGCAGCAGCGCTTCGGGATGCTGCTTGAACAGCACCACCGGCAGATGGATCAGGTCGTCAAAGTCCACCGCCTGATAGGCGCGCAGCGTTTCCTGATAGCGCGAATAAATGCGCGCATGTACTCTTGCCTCATCATTCTCGGCACTCTGCGCCGCTTGCTCCGGCGAGACGAAGGCGGATTTCCAATTCGAGAGTTGCGTCTGTATGTCGCGTATCTCCTGCTTGTCGCCAGTGTTTGTCAGTTCACCGATGATCTTCCAGGTGTCGGCGCTATCGAAAATCGAGAACTGCGGTTTGTAGCCCAGCAGCTTTGCTTCGGCGCGCAGGATGTTCATGCCCAACGAATGAAAGGTGCTCACCACCAGGCCTTTGGTATTGGTGTTCTTCAACAAGTCGCCGACACGCGCGCGCATCTCGTTGGCGGCCTTGTTGGTAAACGTGATCGCGGCGATGTTGCGCGGCTCGTAACCGCATTCGTTCACCAGATGGGCGATCTTGTGGGTGATGACGCGAGTCTTGCCGCTTCCTGCTCCGGCCAGAACCAGTAAAGGGCCATCGAGGTAGGTCACTGCTTCGCGTTGAACCGGGTTGAGCTTGCTTAGCATTCAGGGGTACTGGGGGAAGAGGTATTGCGCAAGGTTGCCATGATACCAAAGCTGAGCGACTTCTATTGAATCCAATAATCCCTTAGCCCGTCATTCCCGCGCAGGCGGGAATCCAGATGATTAGTAATTTTCTGCTAACAGGACAACATCTTGGTTTTGTCCGCTTCGCGGGATGTTTGTCCTTGCTGGATTCCCGCCTGCGCGGGAATGACGCAATTTTGTGCTAATGGGCTATTCTGGTTGAATTGAAATTATCTATCCACGCCGACCGGGCCGAAAATACGCGGTGTTCTCGTAATACGCCGCACTGTCGTTGTCAGCAACCCACCCCGGCACGCCGAGCACGGGCACTGGGGAAAGCTCGCGGGTGCTGCAGCAATGTTCCGGCACGGCCAGATAGTCCGACAGCAAGCTATCCAGATGTTTCAACTGTTGCACCTGTGGCCAGCTGAAGAACGCGGGTTCCACCGCCAACAGCAAACCTTGTCCGGTCATGCCGACATAGGGTTGCAGCGCCTTTTCGTACAGACCGTGGCCGAACAGATAGAAACCCATATTTTCCTTCACCTGTTCGCGCCGCTGCCAGAACAATTCCTGCCACTGAAAATCTTTCAGCAGCGCAGCAAGGCCTGCACTGGTATTGGCATCGGCATACGCGATGATCACGCCGGATTCATCGAACAAGGTATTCACGTCGCGCACCGCGCCGCGCCTTGTATGGCCGGATGCGCGTTCTTCGATCAGCGCAGCGTAATGGCGCGCATTGAGGACAGCCTTGGTCTTGGGGAAGGTCAGCCACACCAGCGCATTGAACAGGTCATGCCAGTTATACGCACGCGTCGGCACGTCTCCGCGCAGATAGCAGCGAGGTTCATATTGTTCCTCGAACGGCAGCTTGCCGGATTGCTGCGGCACGAAGCGCAACGCCATCCCGCTCTGAACGGTGACGGGTGATGCTCGCGCCGCGAGCATCGCATTGCATTCATGCAGCGCAGGGAAGTCATCGGTCCCGAGTTCCGCGAGTACAGGATGCAGCGGCGCGAACAGGGGCGATCGCAGCAATGCCGCGCTGTTCCATTCGTGAATTTGTGACATGGGTATCAGTTTAACCGAATCGCATCGAATGCCTGCCAGCAGCATTTCCTGCCGTCACTTCACCGGATGGCATTCAAAGCAAGACCGATCAAAGCGCAGGCAGCTATCACCTCGATGACATTGCGCTGGTAGCGGAACAGCGCGATCAGCGCGGCAAGCGTGATCGATGCCGACCACCAGTCGAAGATCCCCGAAAACCCTTTTGGCCACAGTACGTGATAACCGAAGAACAAGGCCAGATTCAGGATGACGCCCACCACCGCCGCGGTGATGCCGGTGAGCGGCGCGGTGAACTTCAAGTCGCCGTGGGTACTCTCCACCAGCGGCCCGCCCAGAAAAATGAAGATGAACGACGGCAAAAAGGTGAAGAACGTCACCACCGACGCGGCACTGGCAGCGGCCAGGAACAGCGCATCCGGTCCGAACAATGCCTGGCTCCAGCCACCGACAAAACCGACGAACGCCACCACCATGATCAGCGGCCCCGGCGTGGTCTCGCCCAAAGCCAGCCCATCCATCATTTGCAACGGTGTAAGCCAGTGGTAATGTTCGACCGCGCCCTGATAGACATAGGGCAGCACCGCGTAAGCGCCGCCGAAAGTCAGCAACGCGGCCTTGGTGAA
>JBDTPM010000371.1:0-5766 GCA_039932695.1 Gallionella sp.
ACCATCGAAATCGAAAAAGTGATGCCGATGGTAATGCCTATCATCGCCATCGCCTTGGTGCGATGTTCCTCGCGGGTCAGGTCGGCAGTCAGCGCCATCACCGCTGCGTTCAGCGCGCCCGCGCCCTGCACCACGCGCCCGATGATGACCAGATAGATATTGTCGGCAGACGCCGCGATGAAGCTGCCCAGCGCGAACAGGATCAGGCTGATGTAAATCACCGGCTTGCGCCCGTAGCGGTCGGACAGCCAACCAGCCGGAATCTGCAGGATCGCCTGGGTCAGGCCGTAAGCCCCCAGCGCGATGCCCATCAACAGATGGCTCTCGCCGCCGGGCAGATGTTCCGCATACAGAGCGAAAACCGGCAGGACGATGAACAGCCCCAGCATGCGCAGCCCGTAGATGCTGGCCAGGCCAATACCGGCGCGGCGCTCGGTCGCGGTCATGGATTCGGATATATGTTGCATAGGGGTTTTTGGTTGCGTTAAAAGTCGCGCATTTTAGCAGGTCATCGCGCTTGCCGACAGGTATATGAATAGGCGGATGACTGGATGGAGTGTCCGGGCTGGATGCTAACCGTAGTCGCTCGCAGCAACAAAGTCACGCTGACCAGTTCATCGCTAAGCTGGCCTGATTAGACGTGGGACATCATGGATTATTCCGTTGGTCATGCGTGGCCGATCTTTTCTTTGCGGTGCCACCTCTGTCGCTTCCGCCCTGCATCAGCCAGACCCATGCAGCGCCCTCGCTAGCGAAGTCGAAATGCCGCACCTGCGCATGAACAAAATGGTTTGCAATTTTCGGCATGATACCCGCGACAGCGCCATCCGCGACGACCGCAACTTTGTCGATTCTCCGAAGATGCTCCTTGAGGAACCTCATGTGCGCAAGCAGCGCGCCAAAATCTTTCCAGCCGGGAAACGATTTTGCGTGTATCAATACTCCGTGCAGCTTTCCATGTCCGTCCATATAAGTATCGACCTGGCTCGCCAGCGACGTGAAGTCTGCCACTTCAAGCGGCCCCCTTGGATGCAGCACGAGTATGCCTTCATCGTGCCGTAATTCGTAGTTGAGCATTGGATATCCTCCTTAATGTGAAACTCGCGTAGCGAATCGTTCGCCCCCTCTCCCTCCGGGGGAGGGTTGGGGTGGGGGAAACGGTCATGGCGTAAAGAATTTTCATTTTTCGGGGTGACGATGCCGCCATGACCGTTAGGTAATGGCGCGAATATTCCCCGCGCAGTAAACATCCCGAAGCGCATCTTCAACCATCGCGTACTCATTCTCGATACGGTTGTGGGGTTTGGGCCAAGTTTAAAAGGATGCTCTCTCCAGAAGGCTGGGTCTGTGTGTTAACGCACTAAAGGAAAGCACATAGGCCGTTTCCGGCCCGGCAGACGGTACGTCTGCCACAAATACATGGAACACGTCCTGCAAGATGCCCCCCGGTCTCGCCCGGTTCGGGCACGCGCCGCCGGATAAAATTCGCTTGCCAACCAATTAAGAAGCCGGCCCCATTAGTTAATGCTAGGTGGAATGCTTTTGCTTTATTATCTTTTTCGTAACAGGGCTCTTGCTATACTTTAATATCTCAAGCCATCGAAGGGGAGTAGCGCGATGCAATCCTGCAAATATAGTTTCATCGTTCTGGGTTTTTTGCTTCACGGGCTGGCAAGTGCCGCTGAATCGCCGAACGAAAAAAAACCGGTAGCCGAAATCATTCCGATCACCACCTCCAACTTGCGCGGGCAAGAATCGCTATACCGCGAAGGATGGTTCGTGGTCAGCTCCAGCGAAAATGCCTTGAGCTACGCCAAGGAACACTCGCTTACTTCCTCCGGTCGTGCCATGGCTCAAGCGGGTGCCGAGATCAAACAACACAGCGCGGATTACGGCAAAGATATCGCCGAGGTGGGAAAGGACAGCGCACAGACCGGCGCACAGGTTTATAGAGGCGGAACCGCGCTGACCAAACAGGAACTCGCAGTAACTGACAAGTTGGCGCAAGCCGAAATGGATTACGGCTCGCGCACCATGGGTCTGGCATGGCGGCATCTGATTCAGGGCAACATGTCGCTGGCGCAACGTACCGAACAAGATCGCAAAGCATTGGCGGCAGTGCCGGGTGATTATTTTGCGCAGTTGAAGAGTGATTTCAGCAATCTGTTTGAACTTACCGCGAGCGCCAAGAATGCAATGTCCACGCACATTGAAGGACATTGGAGCGCAGCTTTCTCCGAGGCACAGGCAGATTTCAATCAGTCATACAAGCAATCCGGCGAACGCGGCAATTCAATAAGCGGGCTGGGCGATATTCTGGTGGGTTACGTCAAGGTGCTGTATTCCGGCTTGCTCAAACCCGCCACGCGTTCGACGGTGCAAGGCACTGAAGCCGTTGCCAAGGTGGCCGGCGAGGTGATCTTTTTGCCTGCGGCCAGCCTGTTTATAGTCAGTGGCCGCACCATCACCTCCACCGGATTAAGCCTGTATTACGCCTCCTCGATGGGTGTCAAGCTGGTCTCTCCCACCGTGGAGGGCGGCCTGCTTACCGGCCTTTCGCTATTCTCCTACGGCGCGGTACCGGTTACCTATACAACAGGATACGCAGTGGGTGCAGTAAACCAGATTGCTGTTACTGCCGCGACACCGGCAGTGACGGCAGGCAAAGCAGTGGCGGTGGGCGTCGGCGAAACCGGAATTTATGCAGCACAAGTCAGCTATGACTTGCTCAAGGGCACCACCCAGGTGGCGATGAATCAAGCACAATCCGGTATCGTTTTGGGATACAACGCGCTCACCGCCATCCCCACGCAGTTGCTGTTGGGAACCGCCAACGGTGTAATCTTTCTTGCCTACGATGGCCCACGGCTTGTGCTCGCCTCTGCCAAGGGAGAAGTGCAATGGCAAGACGACAAGGGTACGCATGGCAGCGTACCGGTGCAAAGCTTGCCAGTGGGAAGCGTGGTCGATCTGGAAGCCCTCGGCAAAGAGCCGGGGATTAACTTGCAGGTAATCAGCGATGATCCTGAACTCGTACATCAAGTGCTGGAAAAAATACCTGAAGATTTACGCACAGGAGAGCAACCATGACAGCCTCGCGTTTGACTAAACTCGTGCTGTGTGCGGCGTTGTGCGCCTGCTCATCAGTGAAAGACCCAATCGGTCAAGACCCGTTACAGAACACAAAAAAACTCGCTGCCGAAGGTCATGCCACGCTCTACAACAATGGCGCGTTCGAGGTGCCCATGACCACCATCCATATCATCCCGCCCGGTCCCGGCGCATTCGACCTGGCCTCGGAAATGGCCGGTATGCGCGCGCGCCAGTCCTTTCAGGAATCCATCAAACATGCCCGTGAATCCGTGGATGTTGCCGGGGCGGGTATAAGCAAGAGCATGGCCGCCGCCGCCGCAGTGAATGAAGGCACCAACACTGTCGCCGGGATGGCACGCGACGTTACGCGCTTCGGCGGGCGCACAGTAGGTGCTTCGCCAGAGGTGGCGGCCGGCATGATCGGTGCCTCGGTGAGTTATTCCAAAGAGGCTTTTGGCAAGACCCAGGAGGTCGGAGAAAATATCGCCGGAGGATCACTTGAAGCTGGCAGCAAGCTGAGCAACGGTACCGAGCAGCTCTCCGCCAAATTGTTCACAAGCTCCAAGGAACTCGCAAAGAGCACTTCGAAAGACAGCAAAGCCGCTGCACAACGGCACGCCTCCTATGCTTCCGAGCATTTCGTGCAGGGTTATGCCGCAGTACCGGAAAAATTGGGCCAGCGAGCAAACGCAATAGGAGAAAGCGCCTCCCTCAGCAATTTCGTGGATGCCATGCAGCGTACCAACCAATGGCGAGCAGAAAAATCTGGCAAGCTCACCGACTTGATGTCTGAAACGACCGGTAATTATTCCAGCGACATCGGCAAATCACTCAATGCGGCGAAACAGGAAATCACCGAGGGCAGCAAGGAATCCGGCTACACCCTGGCCATGCTGAAATCCTTGCGCTGGGTGGTTCAGGGCATCTTCTGGGATGCCACCATCAAACCGGTCGGCAAACTGACTGGGGCTTCGCTGGGTTACATCACGGTCAATGCCATTGCCTTTCCAACATTGCTGGTGGAGCGTGAGGGCGTCGTTGTGGTCAACGTGGCGGTGCAGGTAGCATGGAACAGCGCCGCCTCGGTATATGATGTCACCGCACCCAGCGCGACTTCTGCAGTGGCCGGACTATTCAGCGCAATAGAGCTGGTGGGCGGACAGGTGCTGGCCGGTGGCGAATTATTGGGCGGCACCGTCACCGCCGCAGGTGCTTATGGCGCAGGAAAAACCGCCGCCGCAGCCACCGCCGGAGGGGGTTATGTAGTCGGCAAAACCGTGCAATATGTCGGTGCACCGATCTCCTCGATAGGTGTCGCGGTCGGTGGCAGCGCAACTGGAGTCTTCGCCGGCACTCTCACCGCCGCAGCTGGAGGCGGCATGATGGTTGCCGGCGTCGCCGGTGAAGGGATCACTCAAGTGGCAGGCAAAGCCACCTCTGCAACTATGGTCGTTGGCGGATCAGCCGTCTCGGTGGCAACGGGCGCAGCCCTGGGCACCTATGAACTGGCCAAGGCCGTGGTGGTGCCAACAGGATATGAACTGGGTTCAGGCATAGTGCTAAGCTACGGCACGCTGTCTCAACTCAGCGCGCAGACCGTGCTTGCCGTATCGGATGCATCTTACATGGTGCTCTCGCTGGAAGGACCGCGCTGGGTGCTGTATGCAGTCAAAGGCAATGTGGACAATGGCGACAACCTGCCCACTGGCGCGCTGCTTGATCTCAAGGCCATGCAGCAATCTGGCGAGACCTTCTATGCAGTGCCGGCAAGCAACGAAGAAATGGATCATCTGGTCAACGCGGTGCCTGGCCAACTGCCCGTCGAAGCAACTGTCACCGCGACGCCGTCCTCTCCATAGAGTACACGAAAGGCAGGAATTTCCTGTCTTACGTATACGAGCCAAAGGGGTCGTCCATTAGCCATGGGACATCATGGATTATTCCGTTGGTCATGCGTGGCCGATCTTTTCTTTGCGGTGCCACCTCTGTCGCTTCCGCCCTGCATCAGCCAGACCCATGCAGCGCCCTCGCTAGCGAAGTCGAAATGCCGCACCTGCGCATGAACAAAATGGTTTGCAATTTTCGGCATGATACCCGCGACAGCGCCATCCGCGACGACCGCAACTTTGTCGATTCTCCGAAGATGCTCCTTGAGGAACCTCATGTGTGCAAGCAGCGCGCCAAAGTTTCCCCAGCCGGGAAACGATATAGGTGGCCTCGCTTGATTGGACAGAATTTCTATCTTCATAAGTGAAGCCTTGAAATTATCCTTAAGAATCTCCTGAAGATTCTCTTTGGTTTTTGTGAAGTGAATTATCGAATTTGAACTAAGTGACATGATCAGAGTGGCAAGGGGCAGGTTTTGCAGTCAAGCATGAGAATAATTGAAAGCTGAGATCTACACGCCGAAACGGTATGAAGAAAATCAGAGAAGCCTGCAGTCATGTAATTCCCCTTAAATATCAAACTTGCTGATTGGTCGTATCCTTTGGTACGAAAACTGTCGCCAACAATTTGTTTTATCCATTGATCTTCTGGGGATTCTACGGAAGACCTTGTGAGGGGACAAGCAAAAGCCTAGGCAGGCTATCCCCTGCTGAAGCGGGTTGGGAAAGCATCAAAAATCGCGTAAACTGTTCGGTCGCCTCAATCAAGACGGTTTGCATGGAACAG
>JBDTPM010000372.1:0-6296 GCA_039932695.1 Gallionella sp.
TTGCGGTGTTGTATGTTCGCCCACTTGCTATGTCCAGCCATATTCCTCTCCGAAAAACCCAGCCTCTGTGTTTTACAAAAGCTGTTTACAAAAAAAAAGTTGCGCGATGGTATCATTTCCACCTGATTAACCCAACATTCAAGCCCTTAACGAAGTGATGACCGACACCGAACCACTATTGATCGCCAAGATTGCCACGCGCGCGATCGGTTCTGCAGTCGGGCGGCAGATCGTTCGCGGAGTGCTGGGGGCGTTGCTGGGCGGGCGCAGATGATGGCAGCCAATTCCTGGAACATGTGAACACCAAATGAAAACCATATTGATTGCGAATCCGAAGGGCGGTTGTGGAAAAACCACGCTCTCGGTCAACATCGCCGGTTTCCTGGCCAATCGCAGTCAAGGCGTGGCCCTGCTCGACATGGACAGGCAACAATCCGCCGCTTTGTGGGTCGCGACACGCACGGAAGATCTTCCGCCGGTAAGACTGCTGAAGTACAACATAGAGCATGCCAGCCCGTACAAATGGCTGGTAGTAGATTCAGCTGCAGGACTATCCGGGAGCAATCTCGCCCTTTCCCTGATCAACAATGCCAGCAAAATCATCGTACCCATCACCCCTTCGCTGTTCGACTTGCATGCCAGCCGCGATTTTCTGCAAACACTGATTGAAGAAAAAAAGATACGCAACAGCCACTGCCGCATCGGCGTGGTCGGGATGCGCATGGAATCGCGCACCCGTGCCGCTCAGGCATTGGAATATTTCCTTTCCACTCTGGACCTGCCGATACTGGCTTATTTGCGCGAGACACAGGTGTATGTGAACGCCGCCTTCGAGGGGAAATCCCTGTTCGACCTGCCGCACCATATCGCCGAGCGCGAGCTCGAGCAGTGGGCGTTATTGAAGGACTGGCTGGAGAAGAACTAACCGAATGGCTCCATGAATCAAGTCGAAGACAAATTGACCCGCCACTGACAAATGAACCGCTATTCCTTCCCGATTCACCTGCGTCGATTCGCTCCTGCGGCACTGGTACTGACCGGCGCCTTAGTGGCGATTGCCGCCTATCTACAGGCGCTTCACTATCCTTTTATTCTCGATGACATTCCCTACATCGTCTGGAATAATAAACTGGCCGGACTCCACCTCACTGAACTATGGCGACTGTTCATCGAGCCATACAACGACTTATCCGAGTTCCTTCCTCTGAGGGATCTTTCATACTGGCTCGGCATGAAAATGTTCGGCCTGACTCCATCCGCGTTCCGTATGTACAACATGTTCTTGTATCTGATGTGCTTACCGCTGATCTACAGCGTCACGTTGAGTTTATGGCGATATTTTCGTCCCGTAGAGGCATCAGGAGCACTCTGGGCAGCCGCAGCGGTTGCGGCACTATTTGCGTTACATCCCTCACACGCCGAAGCTGTCGTATGGATAAGCGGGTGCAAAGATGTCCAATCAGCAATGTTTTCGCTGCTTGCGTTATGGTTCGCGATACGCGCCAAGCGTGCAGATGGACTGGTGGCTCCGTATGCGACAGCCGCTTTGATCGCTCTGGTTGCGGCGATGCTATCAAAGGCAACCGCTGTTGCAGTTGGGCCGATCATCGCCATGTTCTGGATGATCTTCTGGCGCGACATTCCAACCCCGGACAGACATCGCTCAATATTGCTCTGGCCTTTTGCCAGTCTGCTGCTGTGTGCATGTATCGCCTTGATCTTTGCGACGATGGCAACAGAAAGGGTGCCGTTTCATTTGGGAATTGAAACGGTTACCCGGTCATTTGCGATACTGGGTTGGCTGGCTCGTCTTGCCGTCAGCTCTGAAAGCCGCCATTTCTATTACCCGTTATTCGAGGATACGAATCTCCACTTCATGGTCGCCCTCGGCGTGGCAGTGCTGGCCGGTGTCCTGTTCGGTGCGGTCTCAATCCTGCGAGGACGCTCATTATGGGGATTCGCTTCGGTCAGCTTCTTGATGCTCTGCTTACCCAGCATCCAACTGATCCCCTATGCGCCCCCGTCTTTCGCATCGGACCGATTCGTGTTCCTCGCCCTGTGGCCGGTTCTCATGTTGGTTGTGGCGCTGGCCTGGCGGTTGAACACCATTCCCCGCACTGCCTTTCTGCTGGTCATCGCGCTGGCATGGAGCATCCAGACCGTCGAGCGTCCGCGTGATTGGCGGGATTTCGAGGCGCTGGTCGATGCAGATTTGCGCACCTACCCCGGATACTATATGCCTGCGGTATACAAGATCACCAGCTTCCAGTTGCCCCGTGGTCAATACGATAAGGCGACCAGGTCTGCTAACGGCATCACCACCCCCGAGTTCCGCAACCTCATGCTCGAGGTGATCAATATCCATCATGGTACTGATGCGGATGCCGTAGCCACTGGCAAGCTTATCGAGTCAATAAGGTTGCTCTGGAAACTGAAAGATGACCTCGGCATGATCCCCGCTCAAGCTGCCTGGAATCTGCCCTTCCGGAATCTGTGGATCAGGATGCCGTACTTTCTTGCTGTTGAGTGGCAGTATCTGGCAGAACGCAATCCTGATGACATGTCGGTAAGATACAACGCCGGATTATGGAATCTGGGTTCGCAAAGATATCCGGACGCGGTTGCCCATTTGCGCATCGCCACCCGGTCGCAACACCTGCCGAAAAACCTGCGCGGAACGGCCTTCCACAGTCTTGGCCTGGCTTTGTTGAAATCAGGGTCAGTTACCGAAGCAGAGGGACCGTTGCGTGAAGCACTGGAACAATCACCTCCGGAACCACGCGCATCCTGTTCGCTCGCTGAGCTGTATCAACAGACGGGACGCATCAGGGAGGCGGCAAGCGCCGAAACCGATTGCCGCAGCAAAGCGCCAAAAGAAGCAACGCCACCGTGAGTACTCTTTCAGACTTTGAAACGCATGATGCGGTAGAACCCCGCAAAACAATATTCGACGATTGGTTCACCAACCACCGGTTTGCAGTTCAGCCTGAGTTCATCGCATAAACTTGCCGCGACGTCCTCCTGCCAGAATCCCGGCAGGAAGGGTTCGAGGCGGCCGAGCAGTCGGCGGAACGGCATCAAGTGATAAAGCCAGTGATGATGCGGGGTCGCGGCATACTCGGTGATCAGTATCGAGCCACCCGGACGCACCACGCGCGCGATTTCGGCATAGGTTCTCTGCCGCGCTTCGGCAGGCATCTCGTGGAACAGGAAGAATACGATCACCTGATCGAACGCATCGTCGCGATAGCCCAGACTTTCCGCATTCATGCGCGCCAGATGGCAACGTTCCGCGACAGCCCGCGTCTTGCGCCTGGCCAATCGCAACTGGCCGGTGGCGATATCGCACAGGTGGAACTCATTGCCGGTGCGTGACAACAGCGCAGGCGTAAGTTTGCCGTACACGCAGGTCAGTTGCAGCAGCCTGGCGTCATGCCTGGTCTCGACATGCGCCAGCGTGCGTTTCAGCAGCCGGTCATATTGGCCGAACAGGATCGCGTTGATGATGGGCTGGTGATCGAAGAACCAGATGCCGCCGCGCCACAGATATGCCCACCAGTAATAGCGCGCGAGATATTCCGGAACGCCGTCGAGGAATCTTTTGTATAGCGGCATGTTGTAAACAACTAGAAGGATTTCTTGCGCTTGTTTTCCTCGATCTCGGCTCTGAGATTATTCATGCACCTGGTGAGCTTGGATGTCTCATCCTGGCCGATGCGCTGTTCGAATTGAAAGATCTCTTCAAGTTTGTCACCGCCTCTGTTGACCCCGACCTTGAAGCTTCCCTGCGATATCGCAACCAGCAGGTCCATCGTGCCGGCGAACTCCACCGTCGCCATATAGGCATCGTTATGCGATGGCCCACCACCTTCATAAACAGCCGGCAGTTCCCATGAGTCCGGCTTGATCCACGCCCGCTGGATATTGCCCACGCTCAGGTAGCTGATCCTTCCATCGCGCAGCAGCGGCTTGCCGTCCTTCATCACCACCTTCCGCGCGACGATCTTTATCGCACCGAATGTGTCCCCGGTCTCTTTCAGGAATACCGTGATCAGCACATTCAGCCACAAATCGTCCAGAGTCTCTCCGGTTATCCGCAACCCGCACCCCGATTGCCGCCCATCCCTGAAATAATCAACCGCCGAAAAATTCTGGTTCTGCGGAATGACCGAGGGGATCAGGATGTCATTAGGCGCGGCAATGGAAAACACCGGGATTGAAATCAAAAATCCGAGGAGAAGATTCGAATATCTCATTGTCCGGTCCTTTCCGCTTTAACCGTGTTGAAGCGCATTTTCGCGATGAGCTGGAAGGTTAGCATAACGGCAGCGTGGCAACTTGGCCGCGCGCTATCAATTAGACGTTGAACAGGAAATTCATCACATCACCGTCCTGCACCACGTAGTCCTTGCCTTCCACGCGCATCTTGCCCTTCTCCTTGGCGCCCGCCTCGCCGCCGCAGGCGATGAAGTCGGCGTAGGAGATGGTCTGCGCGCGAATGAAGCCCTTCTCGAAATCGGTGTGGATCACGCCTGCCGCCTGTGGCGCGGTGTCGCCTTTGTGGATGGTCCAGGCGCGCACTTCTTTCACGCCGGCGGTGAAGTAGGTCTGCAAACCGAGCAATTCATAGCCGGTACGGATCAGGCGATTCAGGCCGGGTTCGTCGAGGCCCAGGTCGGCGAGGAATTCTTTTTTGTCCGCATCCTCCAGGTCGGCCAGCTCCGCTTCGATCTTGGCGCACAGCGCGACTACCGGCGCGCCTTCCTTCGCCGCATATTCACGCAGGCGATCCAGATGCGGGTTGTTCTTGAAACCATCCTCCAGCACATTGCCGACATACATCGCCGGTTTGACGGTGAGCAGACACAGCGGCTTGATGATCAGTTTTTCATCATCGCTCAATTTGAATGTGCGCGCGGGCTTGCCTTCGTTCAGATGCGGCAGCAATTTTTCCAGCACCGCCACCAGTTTGATCGCATCCTTGTCGCCGGACTTTGCCTTCTTGCCGTCGCGTTGGATGGTGCGCTCCACCACTGCGAGGTCAGCCAACGCCAGTTCGGTGATGATGGTCTCGATATCGGACAGCGGATCGACCTTGCCTGCCACGTGCACCACATTCGGGTCATCGAAACAACGCACCACGTTGACGATCGCATCGGTCTCGCGGATGTTGGCGAGGAACTGGTTGCCCAGCCCTTCGCCCTTCGACGCACCTGCCACCAGTCCGGCGATGTCCACGAACTCGACGATGGCCGGTTGCATGCGCTGCGGCTTGACGATCGCCGCAAGCGCCGCCATGCGCGCATCAGGCACTTCGACGATGCCGACGTTAGGCTCGATCGTGCAGAACGGATAATTCTCCGCCGCGATGCCCGCCCTGGTCAGCGCATTGAACAACGTGGATTTGCCGACGTTGGGCAGTCCGACGATACCGCATTTCAAACTCATGGCTTTCCTTTTTATTAACTGCTGAACGGCAAAACCTGAACCCCCTCCGACTCCCCCTTCTCAGGGGGAGAGTATGCTCCTCCCCTGACAAGGGGAGGCCGGGATAACCAGCGACTTGGCTATCGTTTTTGGATAGCCTAGTCGAATGGCTAGTAGTTCCATCAGGGGTTAGGCTTTAAGAACTATGCAACTTCAACATCGCCGCTTCCAGCTTGCCTGCAACAATCAGATCAGACTCGTCCAGTGCCCGCTGCACAGCTTGCTCGATCAAAGGCAGTTCTTCCTTGCGCGGATCGTTCAGCACGTAGCCCGATACCTCGCCACGCTCGCCGGGATGGCCGATACCCAGGCGCAAGCGCCAGAAATCCCTGATACCCAGATGCGCGATGATGTCCTTCAGGCCATTATGCCCGCCATGTCCGCCACCCATTTTCAGGCGCGCCACACCGGGCGGGAGATCCAGCTCGTCATGCACCACCAACATCTCGTTCGGCAGGATCTTGTAGAACAAAGCCAATGCGGCTACCGCACGCCCACTGACATTCATGAATGTTTGCGGCTTGAGCAAGAACACTTCATGACCATGCAACTGGCCGCGTGCCGTCAAGCCGTGAAATTTGGCCTCGTTCCTGAAGTCCAGCTTGTGCAGGCGCGCGAACCCGTCAACCCACCAGAAGCCGGCGTTATGCCGGGTGGATTCGTATTCGTGTCCGGGGTTGCCCAGACCAACAATCAAACGTATCGCAGTCATAGTGCTAAATGAACCCGAAAAATCTGCTCGCCGTAGGAGCCAGCTTGCTGGCGAATTCCGTTACATGAATTAAAACAATTTCGCCAGCAAGCTGGCT
>JBDTPM010000373.1:0-4544 GCA_039932695.1 Gallionella sp.
CGCTGATATCCTTCAACCAATTCATCTCATGTCCGCTGCCAAACCAACCCGCTATCGTGGCCGGGAACAGAATGATGCTGGATGCAAAGATCGGGGGTATCACGCCGGCCATATTCAGCTTCAACGGCAGGTGCGAACTTTGCCCCGCATACACCTTGTTCCCTACTTGTCGCTTGGCATAATTCACCAGTATCTTGCGCTGGCCGCGCTCGACAAACACCACCAGAGCCGTCACGGCGATCGCGCCAAAGAACAGCACCAACACCAACGGTATCGAGAAGGCACCGGTACGCGCCAATTCCAAAGTGCTGCCAATCGCGTGCGGCAACCCTGCCGCGATACCCGCAAATATGATCAACGAGATACCGTTACCCAAACCGCGCTCGGTGATCTGCTCACCCAACCACATCAAAAACATCGTTCCGGTCACCAAAGTGACCACCGAGGTCATCTGGAACATCGCGCCCGGATTCGGCACCAGCCCTTGCTGCGCCTGCAGCGCCACCGAGATGCCGAACGCCTGGAACGTCGCCAGCACCAATGTGCCGTAGCGGGTGTACTGGGTGATCTTGCGGCGACCGGCTTCGCCTTCCTTCTTCAGTTGCTCAAGATGCGGAACCGCAATCGCGGCCAACTGCATGATGATCGATGCAGAGATATACGGCATGATGCCCAGCGCAAAAATACTGAAGCGCGACAACGCGCCGCCGGAGAACATGTTGAACATGCCCAGGATGCCACTCTTTTGCGTCTTGAACAGATCAGCCAATACCGCCGGATCAATGCCGGGAACCGGGATGTATGTGCCGATACGAAACACCACCAGCGCACCCAGCAAGAACCAGAGGCGGCTGCTCAGATCGCCGTACTTACCCTTGGTCGCACCCTTGGCCACTGTACTCACTTATTGGCCCTACTCAGCGATGCTTCCGCCAGCGGCTTCAATCGCTATGCGTGCACCCTTGGTTGCCAGCAAACCCTGCAGCTTCACTGCGCGGGTGATTTCGCCGCACAGTATGACCTTCGCAGTCATCGCGCCTGCATGCACCACACCCGCTTGCTTGAGCGCCAGCAGATCGATGCTATCGACCGGCATCTTCTGCAGATCGGACAAGCGAACTTGCGCCGTATCGTTGCGTGTCAGCGAGATAAAGCCGCGCTTGGGCAAACGACGTTGCAGCGGCATCTGACCGCCTTCAAAACCGACCTTGTGAAAGCCGCCGGCACGCGATTTTTGTCCCTTGTGGCCACGACCGCAGGTCTTGCCCAATCCGGAACCGATCCCACGACCAACACGACGCTTTGCATGCTTGGCGCCCGGAGCAGGTTGAATTTTATTGAGTTGCATTTGTTATGCCTCGCACTTAACCATGTAAAACACTTTGTTGATCATGCCGCGCACACAGGGAGTGTCCTCCAGTTGCACGGTGTGGTTGATACGACGCAGACCCAAGCCGCGTATGGTGTCGCGGTGTGATTGCTTGGTTCCGATCAGGCTCCGGGTCTGCGTGACTTTGATCGTCTTAGCTGTTGTTTTGGCTTTTGTCATGACTTACCCCAGAATCTCTTCAATGTTCTTGCCGCGCTTTGCCGCGATCTCGGATGGTGAATTCATCGCCTTCAGCCCGTTCAGCGTGGCGCGCACCACGTTGTATGGATTGCTCGAACCGATACACTTGGCCAAAACGTCGCGCACCCCGACTGCCTCGAACACGGCGCGCATCGCGCCACCGGCGATGATGCCGGTACCTTCCGATGCAGGCTGCATCAATACTTTTGCTGCGCCATGCTTGCCAATCACCGTGTGGTGCAAGGTGCCATTCTTCAAGCTGATCTTGGCGAGATTACGGCGCGCTTCATCCATCGCTTTTTGCACAGCGACAGGGACCTCCTTGGACTTGCCTTTGCCCATACCGATCCGACCATCGCCATCACCCACGACGGTGAGGGCAGCGAAACCCATGATACGGCCACCCTTGACCACCTTGGTGACACGGTTCACGGAGATCATTTTTTCGATCAGACCGTCATCGCGTTTTTCCTGTTGCTGCATCTTTCCTTGCGGCTTAGCCATCGCTCAACTCCAATTAGAACTGCAGGCCATGTTCACGCGCGGCTTCAGCCAACGCCTTGACACGACCATGATATCGGTTACCGGAACGGTCGAACGCCACCTGGGTGATGCCGGCGCTCTTCGCCTTTTCGGCGATGCGCTTGCCTACCACAGCGGCAGCAGCCTTGTTTCCACCATTCGCCAACGCCTTGCGAACATCGGCTTCGACGCTGGACGCGCTAGCCAGCACTTTGTCGCCATTAGCGGAAATCACCTGGGCGTAGATGTGCAAATTAGTCCGGTTTATCGATAAACGAACCGATTTCTTTTCAGCAATACGTGCACGGGTTTTGCGTGCCCTGCGCTGACGCGCTTCTTTTTTGATCAACATATCCGCCTCAATTATTTCTTCTTGGTTTCTTTCAGAATCACCACTTCGTCGCTATAGCGCACACCCTTGCCTTTGTAAGGCTCCGGTTCGCGATAAGCGCGAATCTCTGCGGCAACTTGTCCGATCTGCTGTTTGCTGACACCCTTCAGCACGATCTCGGTTTGGGTCGGGGTTTCGACCTTCACGCCGGCAGGCATCTTGTAGGAAACCGGATGTGAATAGCCCAAAGTAAGATTCAGCGTATCGCCCGCAGCCTGGGCGCGATAGCCCACACCAACCAGAGTCAGCTTGCGCTCGAAGCCCTTGCTTACGCCCAGCACCATGTTCGCCAGCAACGCGCGGATGGTTCCGGACATCGCATTGGCCTGCATCGAGTCGTTCTGCGCCTTGCACTGCAGGCGGTCGCCCTCGCGCACCACGCTCACATCACCCGACAAGGCTTGTTTCAAGGTACCCAGCGGGCCCTTGATCGATATCTCACTTGTAGCCAGTGCCACTTCGACACCACTGGGCACTATGACAGGATTTTTAGCAACTCTAGACATGCTTACCTCACTATGCGACTACGCACAGCACTTCGCCGCCAATACCATTGGCGCGCGCTTTGCGGTCGGTCATCAAACCCTTGGAAGTGGACACGATCGCAATTCCCAGGCCGTTCATCACCTTGGGAATGTCTTCGGATCCCTTGTAAATACGCAGTCCGGGACGGCTGATACGCTGGATCTTTTCGATCACAGGACGACCGCTGTAATATTTCAGGCCGATTTCCAGAGTGGCTTTGCCGCCTTCGGCATTGATGACATTTAAGCCATCTACATACCCCTCTTCTTTCAGCAGCTCTGCAATCGCCACCTTCAACTTGGATGAAGGCATCGTTACTGTTGTTTTTTCCGCTAGCTGCGCATTGCGAATGCGAGTCAACATGTCGGAGATTGGATCACTCATGCTCATATAATTTCTCCTACCAGCTGGCCTTGACGATGCCGGGAATCTCTCCACGCATCGCGAATTCACGAACCTTGATACGCCCCAAACCAAACTTCCTGAAAGTTCCGCGCGGGCGGCCTGTCAAAGCACAACGATTGCGCAAACGCACCGGACTCGAGTTACGCGGCAACGCTTGCAGCTTCAGGCGCGCCTCGGCGCGGTCTTCATCGCTCAATTTGGAATTTTCGATTGCCGCTATCAGCAACGCACGTTTGGGCGCAAACTTCGCAACCATTTCACGGCGTTTTTGTTCACGGTTGATTACTGCCTTCTTAGCCATTAGTTATCCCTCATTTCTTGAGTGGGAGTTTGAATGCCAACAGAAGAGCCTTGGCTTCTTCGTCAGTCTTCGCGGAGGTGGTGATAGTGATGTTCATACCACGCAACGCATCGATCTTTTCATACTCGATTTCCGGAAATATGATCTGCTCTTTCACGCCCATGTTGTAATTGCCACGGCCATCAAAAGACTTTCCGGAGATGCCGCGAAAATCGCGAATGCGCGGGATCGCGACCGAGATCAGGCGATCCAGGAACTCATACATGCGCTCCTTGCGCAATGTCACCTTGCAACCGACCGGATAGCCTTCACGGATCTTGAAACCCGCAATGGACTTCTTGGACATCGTGACGACCGGCTTTTGGCCCGCGATCTTCTGCATGTCTCCAACCGCAAACTCCATCACCTTCTTGTCGGCTACCGCCTCACCGACACCCATGTTCAGGGTGATCTTCTCGATGCGCGGCACTTCCATGATGGATTTGTAGCCGAACTGTTTCATCAGGTCTTTGGCGACCTTGTCTTTGTAAAACACATATAAACGAGCCATGCTCTATAACCCCTTAAGCGTCAATCATTTCGCCGTTGGACTTGAACACACGAACCCTGCGTCCATCTTCCAGCGCTTTAATTCCGACTCTATCGCCCTTCTTGGCAGCCGCGTTGTAGATCGCCACATTCGAAATATGAATCGGCAATTCCATTTCCACGATCCCGCCGGTCAAACCCTTTACCGGGTTTGGCTTTTGGTGTTTCTTGACCTTGTTGATACCGCCCACCAGCAGGTATTCACCCAGCACGCGCAGCACACTGCCGCGGCTGCCTTTGTC
>JBDTPM010000374.1:0-6856 GCA_039932695.1 Gallionella sp.
CAAGAAGAATGGGTTTGAATTTTTGTAGGTTGCGTTTACGCACCAACGATGATGGTGCGTAAACGCAACCTACGACCGACGCGGATATAATTTAAAAACGACATGAAAACCGTATTGACCCAATGTAAGCGCATCGTCGTCAAAGTGGGCAGCAGCCTGGTGACGAATCAAGGCGCCGGACTGGACCTCAACGCGCTCGACAACTGGGCACGCCAGATCGCCGCACTCAACGCCAACGGACATGAGGTGGTACTGGTGTCCTCCGGTGCGATCGCCGAAGGCATGCAACGCCTGGGCTGGGGGAAACGCCCCACTTCGATACACGATCTGCAGGCCGCCGCCGCGGTAGGCCAGATGGGCCTGGTGCAAGCCTATGAAAGCTGTTTCCGCAAGCACGACTTGCATGCCGCGCAAGTTTTACTGACGCATGCCGACCTGGCCGATCGCGAACGCTATCTGAACGCGCGCACCACGCTGACCACATTGCTCGCCTTGCGCGTCATCCCGATCATCAACGAGAACGACACGGTGGTCACCGACGAGATCAAATTCGGCGACAACGACACGCTGGGCGCGCTGGTCACCAATCTCATCGAAGCCGATGTGCTGATCATCCTCACCGATCAAACCGGCCTCTACACTGCCGACCCGCGCAAGGATCCCGGCGCTACGCTGGTCAGTGAAGCGCAGGCAGGTGATGCACAACTGGAAAGCATGGCGGGAGGTGCAGGCAGCCAGATCGGGCGCGGCGGAATGATCACCAAGATATTGGCCGCGAAGCGTGCCGCGCGCAGCGGTGCGCATACCGTGATCGCCTCCGGACATGAACGCGATGTCCTGTTACGCCTTATCCAGGGCGAATCCATCGGCACCCTGCTCACCGCTCCCACCCTGACCTTGGCGGCACGCAAACAATGGCTGGCCGATCATCTGCAAGTTGCGGGGAAATTGCTGCTCGACGCAGGTGCGGTGAAAGCATTGCGCAGTGAGGGCAAGAGCCTGCTGCCGATAGGTGTCAAGAGTGTCGTCGGTGAGTTCGAGCGCGGCGCGGTCGTTGCGTGCGTAGCTGAAGATGGCAGCGACATCGCGCGCGGCCTGATCAACTACAACGCTGACGAAGCGCGCCGCATCGCCCGGCATTCCAGCAAAGAGATCGAAGCATTGCTCGGCTATGGCGGCGACGAAGAAATCATCCATCGTGACAATCTGGTCTTGTTGTAATACAACAAGACCAGATTGCGGCGCAGGCTAACTTGCGCAGCAAGTTAAACCGCGTAGCGGTGGCCGTAGCCACAACTTCCCGTTGTAATACAACAAGACCAGATTGCGGCGCAGGCTAACTTGCGCAGCAAGTTATGCCAGAAGCACAACTGGGCTGCACTGTAGAACGCCACTAGCAATTCTCGTTTGTTCTGACGGAGCCGGATATTCACGGAAGTGTTTGTTGAACAGGCCTTGCTGATGATTCCTTGATAAGGCGGATCCGCTGCTCCGGAAAGATCAGATCGGGGTCGGCGATCCTGTTCTCTCCGGCGATGCGGGGATAGTTGTAGGGGTTTCCGGTGAAGCGCTCTGAGATGCTCCAAAGCGTGTCGCCTTCCCGCACTATATACACATCAATATCTACAGACCTGTTTGCGGGTATATCCAGCTCAAGGGGCGCACGGGATGTTTCCACAGGACGCGGCGGCATGCTCTCCGCCTTGACCTGCTCAGGTTGCACCAAAGCGTGCTCCATCTTCGCTGACTCTGTTCCTTGCATGGAATTTTCGACTGCCGGCTTATCGAAAGCCCGTGAAAAATAGAAGAAGAACGCAGCCAGCACCGCAGCGATCACACCAAACGCGATTCTGCGATTCCACGGACTGGCCGTGCGCACTTCACGGCCCGACAGAGTTGCAAGCTGTTCTACCTCCCCGCTCATGCGATAAGGTGTAACGGGCTTGGTGCTTGCTGTGTTGTGTATAGGTTCCGCTGTCAGACTATCAACAGTCGCGGTTTCCGATACATTCTGTGCCTGTTTCTTCCTGGCTGAAGTTTTCAATGCCTCGATCGGCGATTGCTTACTCATGGCTTCGGCTTCACGCGCCTTGCTGCCCTCTCCGGAGGGCTCACGATCTGAGAAATCATCTACAGGAGCGCCATGACCCTGCAATTCTGCCTCTGCCGTCATTGTCTCCGGGATGATTGTATTTTCCGATATCGCTGCATGAACGACATCAATCAGTTCGGGTTCTGTTGGAATTTCAGGTGCCGCGGTCTCCTCCTCTTCCCATTCGACGAATTCTGCGTCCTCTATCGTTGCCTGCTGTTTAAATTCCGGCACCGCTTGCGAAGTTGCTGTTGCCATATCTATATTTTCTGCAGCCATGAATTCCTGTCCCGTCGACTGCTCACTCATGCCTGCGGCTTCTGAAACCGGTTCTGCTACCGCGCGTACCGGGGCCAGGGTTTCCGCCGGGGTCGCGGCTGCCGAATGGTGTGGCGCCTCGCCGGATCTCTCCTCGGGGAACGTATACACAACACCCGTCGGCGACAGCCTCATCTGATGCGAGAGCGCAGGCATGAATTTGCTTATCAGGGTCTTCTCGAAATGCACCGAGATGGCCTCGACGTTCAGGATGATCCTTACCTCTTTATCATCGGGATAGCACCCGTACATCAAGTTGTGCGGAAGATGGATCGGCACTGCGCGATGGATCTCGAGCGCAAGCTGCCGTTCTCCGAATACGGTCTCGGTTATGACCAGTGCACGGAAATCCCCGTTCTTCACGAGCATCATCCGCCACTCGGGGGTAATGAGCGAACGTCTGCCGAACATCATCGCAAGATCCACCACGGGGAGGATTTCTCCATTGTGCTCGGCCACGCCGATCACGATGGGCGGTGCATCGGGAACCGCCCGGCAGGGCTTGAAGGCCATGAAGTCCTCCACTTCCTGTTTGGGCAGCGCGTAGCGCTCGCCCAGTAGCGAGAACTCCACCACATCGACTTCGTGCTTGAAAAAAATATCGGGAAAACTCGAATCAGGTGCGTAACGCTGCCAGATCGGCTTTTCATCAGCAGCGCTGGAACCGTGGGACAACACCATGGCGAGATCGATCAGCGGGATGAGCTCACCCGCGCGCACCACCACGTGCTTCAGCCATGAAGTCTGGACGATCGATGGCGCCGGTTTGATCGTGACTTTATCGACCGGTGACGTCCCATCGTCGCTATCGATCAGAAAACTGAACGCTCCGCCTTCAATCTCGGTTATCAGCATCAGGGACTCCGGCCCCACGCTCTGCCTTTTGATGCGCTGTGACAAATCGATGACGGTCAGCAGGCGCCCCTTCCAGAAGGTCACGCCCTTGATATGCAGTGGGGTATTCGGTAACGGGGTGACCGGACCCGGCTTGATCGCCCGGTCTTCAATGCCCGCTGCGGGCACGGCGAATAGCTCTCTCCCGACGGAAATGAACCTTAGCCGGGACATTCCGGAAATATCCCGGGGTCGAGCGCAGTGAATCCGCAACAAGTCTACGGAATGCCCCTCGTCGGGCTTCATTACCCGCGCGTAAAGTTCCGCCATATTGATAAGGGGAATCGGAATGTCGTCATGAACCGCGCAGGAATCGAACACCGGCGTCTTGAGGGAATAAGGGAGCGGGAATATCAACTGGGGAAAAATGGACAGCGTGCGTAATTCACCGCTAACCACGAACCCCGTCACTTTGTCACCCTCCTCCATCAGGAGAATGCAGCCCTGCTCGATTCCCCGAGCAGGCTCATACCCAATGCTCACCGGGAGGTCCGCCAGGGTCACAGTCCGTCCGTCGTCGATCATGATTCCGGCGACGCGAGCGGGGCTTAGAGGGATCCGGTGCAGGGCATGGATGTCCCTGACGGACAGTATCTCGTCCTTCCAGATGCCGTATTGTATGCCGCTGAAGGAAGTGAGGAATAACTCTCTCATAGGTTTTGAGTGTGATTGTTGAAGCTCACTTCGTCAAGGCGCTGCCAGTTCCTATGTGATATCAGGCTGAGTGCCAGGGAATCTAAACGTTCATACAGTTATGCCGGACATCAGCGATGCGGGGTTTGATCCAGTCTTGCACTGATCATGTGCGCCAGCGTTTCCCCGTCTCGCTGCATGGTCACGTTTCAATTCGAAAACTGGGCGCGCAAACAGCACCGGATCGAGACGGTCCAGGCCGTGATCAGCGCTTACCTAATCACCCTGTCCATAATCGAGATAGGCAACTGCATTCCGCCCCTGCTTCTTGGCCAGATACAGCGCATTATCGGCAGACTTGACCAGTTTTTCGATTGGCTTGTCGTCGCTCGGCAGCACCGTGGAAATGCCGCAACTCACCGTGACATAGTGGTGCGGTGAATCTTCATTGACCACCTTCAGACCGGTCACTTGCTGGCGGATACGGTTCGCTACCGCGCGGGCGCCCTCTCCATCCGTTTCGCCGAGAATCAGCACGAATTCCTCGCCGCCATATCGCGCCGCCAGGTCACTGGCGCGCGGGACCGCTTTCGCAATCTCCCCGGCTGCCGCCTTGAGACATTCATCACCGGCCTGATGACCATATCTGTCGTTGAATTTTTTGAAGTAATCTACATCCAGCATCACGATGGAAAGGGGCTTCTGGATTCGCGCGCAGCGACGCCACTCGCGCACCAGCAACTCATCGAACACCCGGCGATTGGCAATCCCCGTCAGGCCATCGGTCATTGAGACCCGATGCAATTCCTGGTTGGCATGATTCAACTGTTCGTTGGCCTGATTCAATTGCTCCGTCAACTTGACCAGCGCCCGCTGCATCCTCACCAGACGGTACATGGCAGCCACCTTGGCCTGCAGCACCACCCGGCCGACCGGCTTCATCAAATAATCATCACCGCCGGCTTCAATGCCTCTCGCCAGGTCCTCGTCCTTGGACATCACGCTCAAAAAGATGATCGCGGTCCAGTCATCCTTGCCCTGCATTTTGCGCACCTGCTTCGCAACTTCATAGCCATTGATATCCGGCAAAATGATGTCGAGCAGAATGATGTCAGGTCGCTCTCTTCGGTACAATTCGATGGCGGCACTGCCGGTCTCGGCGATCAACGGCTGGACTCCGATATCTTCCAGATATCCGGTGACGGCCTTGATCGCGACCTTGCTGTCTTCCACCATCAGCACTTTCAGTTTGCTGAACTTTTTCAACATGAGATTTCTTTCGATCACCATCTCATAAATCAGTATCGGGCATGATGCAGAACATGAAATCAGTCGCGTTCCGTCAACAGCTTAATGGTTATATTCGATTGCTGTGCCGCCATTTCTACCGCTCTGCCCAGACTGTCGACCTGATCAACGCCTGCCGGATGCTCGAGTGGGTGCAGCGCCAGCACCGCTTCGGAAAATTCCCTCACCTGTTTCAAATGACTGTCGGCATCTCGCAGCAAGGGCTGCGGACTGATCGCCTGAAAGTACAACATCCCGCCGCGGAATGAGGCAGCCAGCAAGTAAAAGCTCCCTTCCCGGGCAAGCACACTGCGATCGTGCACTTCAAAATACTGGCTGGGGAGATCCCGTTGTGGCGGATGAGATTGGGCAAATTGCCCGGCGATCTGCTCGATGAAGGTTTGCGCACGATCGAGTTGCGGCGCCAGGGTGATATGGTATTGACCGGGATGCAGGATAACGAGCGGGTTATCCAGCACCACGTGCTTGCCGCGACTGATACCCAACACGACGAGAGCGATGAGTATTATCAGCAGAAATAACTCATACATACCAGGACCTCTGCATATCGACTGCGCTAGGGATGACGGGTAAAAAAATAAGGGGGCTCGCGCCCCCTTATCAACAGTCACTGTTAACCTTGCCGCGTGCCGCGACTGCGCGCATTGGCACTTTCCATCCACCTCTTGAGGCGGTTGGCATCTCCGATCCGGGTACGTTTTCCCCATGAATTGAGCAACACGATGATCACCGGACGCTGGTTGATCTTCGCCTCCATCACCAGACACAGCCCTGCCTCGCTGATATAACCGGTCTTGCTCACACCGATATCCCACGAAACGTTCCTGACCAGCGGATTGGTGTTGTTGAAACGCAACTCGCGCCCTCCCCAGCCATCCACCGAATGTGATGCGGAAGTGGTATATCGATGGATCAGGGGATAATTGCGCGCAGCGGATACCATCTTGACCAGATCCTGCGCGGTGGAAACGTTGCCCCGGCTCAGCCCGGTTGGATCGAGGAATTTTGTGTCCTGCATGCCAAGCTCACTCGCCTTGGCATTCATGGCCGCCACCAGCGCCATCTTGCCGCCCGGATAACTGCGCGCCAAAGCCGATGCAGCACGGTTCTCCGATGCCATCAGCGCCAGCTTGAGCAACTCGTTGCGGGTAAAGGTCATGCCGACCTGCAGCCGTGAACGGGTCCCTTTGATCCTGTCATGATCTGTCTCTTCGACACTCACTTCCTCGTCCAGAGGCAACATCGCATCCAGCACCACCATCGCTGTCATCAGCTTGGATATGGATGCGATCGGAGCCACTTCCCGGGAATGCTTGTCGTATATCGGAAGTTGCGTCTGCTCATCGAAAATATATGCAATATTGGAACGGACGCTGGGTGTGTGAGTACCGCCTGACAACGAAGCCCTGCTCGCCTTATGCTGCTTGTGATGGCTACCGGTCTCTGCATGCGCGCCATGAGAGGCCAACGCATAGCCGAGCAAAATGGGCATCCATATTCGTTTTTTCATTCCCTAAGTCTCTCCGCAACAGCTTCAAGGTATGAAGCATACCCTAAAACCAATAAAAATCAATCGTCAGGATGCTCCTGCTCTTCTTGTTTCTGAAGGTT
>JBDTPM010000375.1:0-4402 GCA_039932695.1 Gallionella sp.
GCGGGGATACGCCCGCTCCTTCCCCTTCAGGGGGAAGGTTGGGATGAGGGTGGGGCTTCCGCAGTCAAACATAAACTTCCGCTTAATACCCTGCGGTCTTGCCGCGGGGTTGTTCATTCAGCGGTTGCCTAAGGAAACGCTGATTAAATCCAAAACTGTGGTTCGATACATCTCCCGTTCGCCCCGAGTGCCGCGCGCAGCGCGGTGTATCGAGGGGTGCGAACGGGAAACACTCACCACGAACGGATTTAATCAGCGTTTCCCTAACAAATGTGCAGTTCGTGCAAGACACTTTGCAAAACCAGGTCCCGCTGCGGCGATATTTTATCAGGCGCTCAGTTCGATGACACTTCTTTTCCACGAATAACCGCTTGGTCAAATGTAAATAGGTACGCTGGTTACGATTCAATCGGCGCTAACAGCGCGCATAACGCCTTACAGCCGCCCTTCCAGGGCTAATAGTAGATTGCCAAGAGGTTTGATAAATGCCGGTAAGCGCACATAGATTTTCAGTGCTTCCTGCGCGTCATAGGTATGCGACATGCGGTTGCGGGCATCGAGCATTTCCAGCCAGATCGCCTCGTCGTCTATCCACGACTGTGCGTAGGCGGCTTTCAGGCAAGCTTGGGAGCCGCCGGGATTCAGGCCCTCCTGCTCGGCAACCGCTTTGACCGACTTCCAGGCCAATTCGAAGGTGAATTCGAAATATTGAATGCAGCCCGCGCGAACCACGTCGTGATCGGCTATGACCTGCAAGGCATCGGCAAGCTGCGCCAACGTCTGAGAAAAGTCGTTGAGAATGGTTTCAGGCTTCATAGATCACCTCCATGTTGGCCAACGCGGATTGGCGAAATTTTTCACCTGCCCGTGCGAGATCCACCCAGTCTATGCGGTAGAGGGTGGGAAGGCTTTCAATTCGATCTTCCAGCGCATAGAAGTCTTCCAATGGTAAAGGCGTTTCTCCAATTACACCCACATCAAAATCCGATCGTAGCCTTGCATCACCTCGGGCTCGCGAGCCGAACAGAACCACGCGATGTCCAGCCAGGCGATCATGGGCGCTACAAAACACATCACGTAACAATTGGCGGATTTCGTCCTCGCGTGTCATTTCTGCCTGCCTCCCATTGTGACTTTGCCCCTGAACCCCGTATCTCTTGACACGCTCATTATGCGGCATCCTTCAACTGTACCGCAAACCAGTATTGCTCGAATTGCATTGGGTTGATGGAGGCGTTAATCCGCATTACAGATGAACGCAGTCGGGTGAATCGTGGCCTCGCGATGATTCGGCGGGAACAGCTTGGAAATGAAAGTCCCCATCGCAAGAATGTGTCCACTAATCAACTTGTGATTCCCCGCAGACTTGCTGCGGGGATGCGCCCGCTCCTTCCCTTTCAGGGGGAAGGTTGGGATGGGGGTGGGGTATCCGCAGTTAAACATAAACTGCCACTTGATACCCCGTGCTCTTGGCACGGGGTTGTTCATTTCTGCCACGGCCTTGTCACCATCGGTGCGTTACCCAGGGAGAAAGCGGATTCGAACGGCTCGGCGCGGCAATCAAGCAAGGTCACTTCATAACCGAGATTTTCCAGATGAGGGACCAGGAAATAATCCGTCGCCGCCGTTGCGCCGCCGGACAGGATCACCGCGCCTGAGCGCTTGCTTGTTACCATTTGCGCCCCTGAAGATATTGATCATCGCAACCGGGATCATGCTCATCTGCGACCCGGCTGCCCAATGAGCGGGATTGGAGTTCTGGGCCTTGATACCCGGTCAAGGCATTACACCCAGCCACGCCGTTCGATTTCACCAATTATGTTGTCGGCAGCGGTTGACAGGCCCGTCACAAATGCGTGACCCGTTTGCAGTGCGCTGCTGAGCAGCTCAGCATCTTCGATATATTCGTGAATCATCTGGTTTCTTAGATCGCGAATGGTCAGCCATTCATCGGCAGATTTGATCAATCCCAAACGTTCGGCCCGATCAAGATTGTCGATCACGGATGAAGTTTTTTCTCCCATTGCTGACAAAAGAGCAGGCAACAGCTTATCGCCTAGCGTATCTTGCAGCCTGCCGAATCTGCCGACAAATGCCTCCACCCGATCAGCCAGTTCCGGATCATTTTCCATCTCGGCGACTCGCGCCGATGTGAAATTTGTCCGAAACAATCGCTCGTCCGTTACCACGAGATATTGCCGCTCTTTCCTGACAACCCGTGCCAGGAACTTCAGGCGTTGTGCAAGTGCTGGTTGCATTGTCATATCAATTTACCTTCCTTGAATGCAATGTCGTGAATAGGCAGATGCCTGAGATTGGGGGCACTGAGCAACACATCCACTTTGCGCCCCCGCATGAGTCTGGAAATCCTGGAGGACAATTGAGCCACCATCAGCGCCGGATTTACCACCGGTTCACTTACTTCAAGCATCAGATCGATATCGCCGCCGCAGGCATGATCGTCGAGCCTCGATCCAAAAACACGCACCCGCGCATGCTCACCCGCCACCTGTTCGGCAAGTTGTCGTATCGCTCGAATCTGTTCATCGCTAAGGCGCATGGTTTTATTGTATCGCAGCTACTCCCTCTCTCCAAGGTTTCCTAACCATCGGTGCGTTACCCAGGGAGAAATCGGCTCTCTCGTAGCTCAGATTCGGGTTGTAAAATGGATCGTGCCACATCACATGTTTCCAGCGCTTGCGCATATAGGCCGCTTCACGTTTGGCACGCCGCTTCTTTTCCGGGCTTTCGTCCTTGCCGCGTGACACCGACTCGTGGTGATACAACTCTGCGTGAGGCGTCCACACCACGCGATAGCCTGCCTCACGCACCCGCAGGCAAAAATCCACATCATTGAAAGCCACCGGGAGATGCTGTTCATCCAGCCCCCGCAATTCTTCATATAACGACTTCCAAACAACCATGCATGCCCCCGTCACCGCCGAAAGTTCTTGCGCCACCGCCGCCCGGTTGCAGTAGCCCGGATCATCGCGCTGCAGAAAAGCATGCGCATGATTGGCCACGCCACCCACACCTACCAGATCGCCGCCATGTTGAACCTGGTCATTCGGAAAATACAGTTTCGCGCCCACCACCCCCACCCTGGGTTGCAGCAGATGCCCCACCATCTCTTCCAGCCAGTCTGAAGAAATCACCTCTGTATCGTTGTTCAACAGGCATACCACCTCACCCCGCGCCTCGCGCACCGCCATATTGTTCATCGCCGAATAATTGAACGGCTGATCGTACTGCAACACCCGCACCTTCTCATGCATGGCGATTTGCTCCAGGTAGGCCAGTGCATCGGAGTCCGCGCTCTGATTATCTACTATAAGAATCTCAAAGCGGGGATAAGTGGTTTTCGCCAATAAACTTTCCACGCACTGCCGGATCAGCGCCGGTTCATCACGCGTAGGCACGATGATGCTCACCAGTGGCGGCACATCGGGCAACTGGTGGCGCACCCGCCAGCATCCCGGCCGTGTCAACATCACATCCGCAGCAATCACGCAACGCTCCAGGTGTGCACGAACGGCCGCCATGTTCTGGTCATCCTCAGCTAATAATCCCCTCTCCACTTGGGTGGGGATAACCAGCGGCTTGGCCATTGCTTTTTGATGGTTTAGTCGAATGGCTAGTGGTTCCATCAGAGGGCTGGGGAGAGGGGGCCGATGCAACAACACAGACGGAATATGCGCCACCCGGCCGGTTCCTCCATTCCCGATTGCATCCACTACACGCAACAGCAAATCGTAATTTCCATGCCGGCAACAATCCAGGTTCAATCCGCCCGCTGTTGCAACCTCGCTGCCGCGCAGCGCCGCCGCATCAACCACAAAATTCGTTGAACGAAAATGCGCCAAAGACCAATCCGGCTTGAATCTCGGCTGGCATCGTTGACCATTTGCGTCCAGCACATCATCGTCCGAGTACACCACAGCCGTCTGCGGATTGGCCAGCGCTGCATAGGCAAATCGGTACAACGCATCGGGTGCAAGCACATCGCCGGCCTGTAGCAACATCACCCACTCTCCCTCATTGTGACCGGCAAGCGCGGCATTGAACTGCTCCAGCCAGGCCGCCACATGATCTCGCGCAATGCAACTTGCACTTTGCCCGAGACCGTTCATTTCCGTTTTCAGATCGAAATCACTTGCGCTTCCTTCCAGTACGACACAAGTGAAACCGGGAAATATCTGGTCCCTGAGTGAATCCAGCGTTTTCTGTACGGCACCTTGTGCTGCGTTATCCGTCACCAGCAAGACATAAAAATGCGGATGATATGCAAAGCGATCGATATGCTTCCTGATCTCCCGGTGATCGGATGCATCAAGCACATCAAACCGTGCGATCCAGCTTTGGTAATTGGGTGCAGCCGCGTGAGCGCGCAACTTGCCCGCAG
>JBDTPM010000376.1:0-2363 GCA_039932695.1 Gallionella sp.
TGCGCCAACGGGCAAAATTGACCATACGTTTTCATGTTTTCCTCCCAAGTTGATTAAAGTAGCCTTTTTACTCATTTGGTTACTACAGAATCTGTACTTCTACGCCGGTGATCATAGTGTTAAGTTGAGCTCACTTCAATTGGCAAGTTCGCCATTGAAGAACATTCATCAATTTTTGGGAGAATAAAAATGAGCGCATCTCTTTATGAAAGATTGGGTGGTACGGAAGGAATCACAAAAATTATTAGCGATCTGGTAGACCTGCATTTGACCAATAAAGCCATATCCCCGCGATTTGCCAAATACGATGTGACCAAACTAAAGAGTGGCGGCACCACTTTTATGATCTCAGGTACGGGTGGCCCAAACATCTATAAGGGCAAGGACATGTTGGCGACGCACAAGGGAATGAATATCGCAGCAACGGAATTCATGGCGGTACTGGATGATTTTTTAGCTGCTTTGGCGAAGAACAAGGTTGGTCAGCGCGAGCAGGAAGAAGTTCTGTTTGTGCTCTACAGCATGCGGTCACAGATCGTGCTGGTTTGAGCAATAACGAAGTAACTGTACCAGCACACCCGATTACCCGATAAAATTTTCGCGCAAGTTCGACTATTGGAAAACCATCGGGATGCCGACCACATAGCCCGTCGTCGTCAGTTTGATTCAGGCAGCAAAGTTGACGATGTCAGACCTTGATCGCCCGCGTAAGCAGGTACTCGTGATGGACGACATTGTCATGCAGATATTCGCTCATCATTTCATCCATTTCATTCCGCCACGAGGTCAGTCTTGCGGGATCTTGCTGGAGGGCCAGCACAGTGCGGATGAAAGGGCCCGTCTTGGCTTCCAGAAACCAGCGCAGATGCTGCGGGCTAAGGGTCGGGATACCCATGATCTCACGCTCGAAGTGCAGATTTTTCACGCTGTCCCCGAACCGTTGCCGCACGATAGCGACATCCCCCCATTGCACCGGCGATGGCACGCCCTGCGGGGGCGGGACATACTTGGCATTCAAGCTGAACAGACGGCCGATCAACTGTTCGCCGGGCCATGTGGCGAAGGCAATGACACCGCCGGGTTTCAACACGCGCAGCATCTCGGCCATCGCGACTTCGGGACGTGGCGCGAACATGTGGCCGAACTGGCTCAACACGACATCGAAAGAATCATCCGGGAAAGGCAGCGCTTCGGCATCACCTTCATGCCAGGCGATATCGTCATGCCCGACCACCGCCGCGCTTTCCCTGGCCTGGTCGAGAAGTGCGGGGGTAAGGTCAAGTCCGGTCACCCTGGCGCCCATGCGCCGCGCCGTGATCGCAACTACGCCGGTTCCTGTCCCGACATCCAGTACCGCCTGGCCGCCGGTCACCCTGGCAAAGCGGGCTAGATGTCCGGCTACAGGTGTCGTGAAGACAGCCATGTCGCCGAAATTTCCCATGGTCCAGGTTTCACGTTGTTTGGATTTGAATTCCGCAATCGGGTCATTGTTCATGTTTCTCTCCTTGAAAGGAAAATCAACAAACCGGGTTCAGGTTTTCCACAACAACTCGTCGAGCGGGTTCTTGCCTGCAGAGGCGCTTGCTGAAACGCGTTTGGCAGCGAACTCCTCCTCGATGTTGTCGCGATAGAAACTCCAGGCGGCACCCGAGTTGCTGAACCGGCGCCAAGTGTCCTCGCCGACGCCGCCGTATTGCAGCGTGCTGCCGTCGTCGAACTGTACCTGCAGCATCCGTGCGCGCGCATCGTAGCCTATGGCGCGCAACCTGCCCGAATTGATCTTCTTCATTTCCATAGCGGCATCCTGAAACTATTTGGAACCTGATGATTTTAATTCTACTTTAATCCTCTGCCGGTTGAATTGAAAGCGGCATTGGCCTAACCCAACAATCCCGCCAGCCACAGCCGCAACTTCAAACCCAAGCCGGTGGTATAGCCCACTTCAACGAAGCGTATCTTTCCATCCGGGCTGATGATGAAACTGGCGGGTACGGCATGCACGCCCCATGCGGCGGAGAGGCGGCCATCGGCATCGTTCAGCACGGGAAAACGCAAACCTTGCGCGATGAGGTGTCGGCTAACTTCTGCGTCGCTGCCGCTTTGCATCGCCACGGTGATGATATCCGGATGATCCTGTGCGATGGCAGCGATGGAATCCTGTTCGGCGCGGCAGATCGGACACCAGGTTGCCCAGAAATGCACCAGCACCGGTTGCGCAGGTTTGGCGGGCAGGGTGTATGCGCTGCCGTCGAGCTTCACGCCAACCAACGGCGGCGCGATGCCGCTCACCATATCGCGCTGTTGCCAGGCACGGAAGCCGGCAATCAATACGATGAACAGCAAAAGGTTCAAGGCACGCTTGC
>JBDTPM010000377.1:0-8018 GCA_039932695.1 Gallionella sp.
TCGAACGGCGCGCATTCCAACGGTTATTCGCTGGTGCGCAAGATCATCAGCACCCACAAGGTCGATCTCAACCAAAAGCTCGACGGCAAGCCGCTGTCCGATCTGATCATGGCGCCGACGCGCATTTACGTGAAACCGCTGCTGGCGCTGATGAAAACGCTCACCGTGAAAGGCATGGCGCACATCACCGGTGGCGGCCTGCTGGAAAACGTGCCGCGCGTGTTGCCGGAAAACGTGGTGGCACAACTGGACGGCAAAGCCTGGCACACACCCGCATTGTTCGAATGGCTGCGCAAACTTGGCAATGTCGCTCCGCAAGAAATGTATCGCACCTTCAACTGCGGCATCGGTATGGTGGTGATCGTGGCGAAGAGCGATGCAGATAAAGCACTGGCACAACTCAACGCCGCCGGTGAACGCGCAACCATCATCGGCGCGATTCGCACCCGCCAAGGCTCCGAGGCCCAGACGCAAGTCATCTGATGAGATCCATCGTCATCCTGATCTCCGGTCGCGGCAGCAATATGCAAGCGCTGCTGGAAGCGAAGCTGCCCTGCCGCATCGCGGCGGTGATCGGCAATCGCGGGGATGCAGAAGGACTGAGCATCGCGAAGTCACATGACATTCCCACGGCTGTCGTCGAACATCGCGACTATCCGGATCGCGACAGCTTCGACGCCGCACTGGCCCGGACGATAGACGGCTTTCACCCGGATTTCGTCGCTCTCGCGGGCTTCATGCGCATCCTCACGCCACGCTTCGTAGCGCATTATCACGGCAAGCTGATCAACATCCACCCCTCGCTGCTGCCCGCATACGGCGGTCTCGACACCCATGCTCGCGCTTTGCGCGACGGGGTGAGGATCCATGGCTGCACGGTGCACTTCGTCACCCCGGATCTCGATCACGGACCGATCATCATCCAGGCTGCCGTGCCGGTGATGAATGACGACACCGAACGGACGCTGGCGGCACGCGTCTTGCACGAGGAGCATCGCATCTATCCGCAAGCCATACGCTGGTTGTGCACCGACCAGATCGAACTGACCGCTCAGGGTAAGGTCTTACTCAAGCACCGCAAACAAATGGGGCACGCGCTGATCTCGCCCGGATTGGAATAATCATGAAAACTACATTGCCAGCTATCGCATTCCTGATCCTGTGCCTCGCCGGCCCTGTCATGGCTGACCAGCCGGCAAGTATCCGGGCCACTTACGATGTTTACAAAGGCCCTATGAAGATCGGCCAGATCGAGGAGAGTTATGTTCGCGACAAGGACCGTTACACGCTGATCAGCACCACTCGTGGCGTAGGCCTGGTGGCGTTGATACAACCGGGGAAGATCGTGATCAGCAGCAGTGGCCGGGTGGGTGACCGCGGTCTACAACCGCTGCGCTTCAGCGACAAGCGTGAAAATCACGAGGAAAAGGATCGTAGTGCCGAGCTGGATTGGGAGGGCAAACGTCTCACGCTGATACAGCAGGCGCAGCGCACTATTGTCGCCCTGCCCGAAGGCACGCAGGATCGCCTGAGCGCGATGTATCAGTTCATGTTCCTGTCGTTGCAAGCCGGCACTACACTTGATTTTCCGATGACCAACGGCGGCAAACTGGATAACTACCATTACGTGATCACGCGCGGTGAACTGCTCAAGACATCCGCCGGCGAATTCGATACCCTGTATCTGGACAGCCAGGCGAAGAAGGGCGAAAGCCGCAGTCAGCTTTGGCTGGCCACGCAAAAATATAATCTGCCGTGCAAATTGATCATCACCGAGGGCAACGGAGATCAAATCACCCAGATATTGAGCAAGCTCGACATCAGGTAGACCCCGAATATGTTCCTCATGGGTGTGGCGGAGCACGCTACACTCCCGCTCCATGAATTGCTGTTAGTTGAAACAAGATTATGCTGATCACCGAATACCGATTGGACCTCGTTATCCTGGCACTGCGTGCCATCCTGCCGCTGGCACATCCCGCCGACACGACACTGCGCTACTTTTTCAAGAACGAACGCATCGGATCGAACGAGCGCGAGCTGGTCGCTGAGACCGTGTTCGGCGTGCTGCGCCACCGTCTGCTGCTGGAGCATGCCTGCGCCGGCAGCCCTACGCCCCGCCGCATGGCGCTCGCGCATCTGCTCCGGTTCGGCGGCTATAATCTGCGCGAACTCGAACCGGTGTTGAAGCGCGATGAAAAGGAATGGCTCGCCACGGTAAAGGGCATCCAGGTCGATACCCTGCCGTTGTCGGTGCAAGCTGAGTTGCCCGAATGGCTGGTGGAGATGATGCGAAGATCATATTCCGATGCCGACATCCTCACCATCGGCCAGTCGATGCAGCGCGGCGCGCCGCTGGACATACGCGTCAACACGCTGCTCGCCAAGCGCGAAGATGTGTTGCAGCAACTGCATGCCAAAAAGATCGAAGCAACCGTCACGCCATATTCTCCGATCGGCATCCGTCTCAAGGAAAAGATCCCGCTGAACAAGGACGCCCTTTTTACCGAAGGCAAAGTAGAAGTACAGGACGAAGGCAGCCAGTTGCTGGGCTTCCTGCTCGCGCCCAAGCGCAACGACATGGTGGTGGACTTCTGTGCCGGGGCCGGCGGCAAGACGCTGATGCTGTCCGCGCTGATGAATTCGCAAGGGCGTTTGTACGCAATGGACGTCTCCGAAAAACGCCTCGCCAATCTCAAGCCGCGCCTGAAACGCTCCGGAGCCAGCAACATCCAGCCGATGCTGATCTCGCACGAGAACGATCTCAAGGTGAAGCGTCTGGCCGGCAAGATCGACCGCGTGCTGGTGGACGCCCCATGCAGCGGGCTGGGCACGCTGCGCCGCAATCCCGATCTGAAATTCCGCCAATCGCCCGGCAGCATCGCCGAGCTCACCGTAAAACAGGCGGCCATCCTCGACTCCGCCAGTCGTCTGCTGAAAAAAGCCGGTCGTCTGGTTTATGCGACATGCAGCATCCTGCCGGAGGAGAATCAGCATATCGTACAGGCGTTCCTCGAAAAGCATCCTGATTTCGTGTTGCGGCCTGCAGGTGAAGTGTTGCAGCAGCAAAAGATCACACTGGAATGCGGCGATTACCTGGAACTGCGTCCCCATCTACACAATACCGATGGGTTCTTTGCAGCGGTGTTGGAGCGAATTTAACCGGCAGGGGTGCTTTCGCTTCTGTAGAATGCCTGCATTGGCAACATCAAATTTACTTAGCAGTACTTCAAGGGGGTTGTATGTTTGCAGATCTACTCGTGATTTTGTCTTCCGGCTTGCTGGATATGCCATGGTGGGGCTATGTGCTGGTCACTCTGGCTCTTACCCACGTGACGATCGCATCGGTGACCATCTATCTACACCGCCACCAGTCGCACCACGCACTGGAATTACACCCCGTTACCAGTCATTTCTTCCGTTTCTGGTTGTGGCTGACCACCGGCATCGTGACCAAGGAATGGGTTTCCATCCACCGCAAGCATCACGCCAAATGCGAGACCGAGGATGATCCGCATAGCCCGCAGATACTGGGCATCAATAAAGTGCTGCTGGAGGGTTACGAGCTTTATCGCAATGAAGCCGGCAACAGCGAGACATTGGAAAAATATGGCCGCCACACACCCGATGACTGGCTGGAACGCAACCTTTACTCCAGGCACAGCATGCTGGGCATCATGCTGGTATTGGTCATCGATGTGCTGCTGTTCGGGGCGATCGGTCTGACTATCTGGGCGGTGCAAATGGCTTGGATTCCAGTCACGGCGGCGGGCATCATCAATGGCGCCGGGCACTACTGGGGATATCGAAATTACCAGCCGGCCGATGCATCAACCAATCTGCTGCCGTGGGGCATCCTGATCGGCGGAGAAGAGCTGCACAACAATCACCACACTTACATCGGCTCCGCCAAGCTCTCCAGCAAATGGTATGAATTCGACATCGGCTGGCTATACATACGCATCCTGTCCGCGTTGCGACTGGCCGAGGTCAAGAGAGTCGCGCCGACGGTGCGGCTCAACAGCGCCAAGACCGTTTGCGATATTGATACAGTACGCGCAGTTCTGGCCAATCGCTATGAAGTGCTGGCGAAATACGCCAAGCTGCTGCAAGGGACCTATCAAGATGAAATCGCCCACCTGAAACAGCGCCTGCCTGATCTGGGTAAAGTCGACCTCAAACGCATCAAGCACTGGCTGCATATCGACGTGACCGAACTGAGCGAGCGGGAAAAATTGAAATTGGGCCTCGTCATACAGACCAGCCAGAAGCTGAATACCGCCTATACCCTGCGCGAGGAACTCGTCGCGATCTGGCATCGCTCCACTGCGACCAAGGAACAGATGGTGAAAGACCTTGAGGACTGGTGTCATCGCGCCGAAGCCAGCGGCATCGAGGCCTTGCAGCAGTTTTCCAGACGCTTGCGCTGCTACGCCTAGATTCTCCGCCAGAACAAAAGTACAAAAGCAAAGGCCGGTTGTGCAAACAACCGGCCTTTTCATTGAACTGCAGGCAGGGATTCAGTTGGGCTTGCTCTGGAAATACCCGATGATGGCTGCGTGCTCTTGTTCAGTTGGCACTCTTCTATTATTCGCTCGCATATAATTTTCCATACGCGCTATGACACTCGGCCATGCATCGGCTACGTGCTGATCTGTGAATGGCAGCGCATGGCATTGCGTGCAGATGACTTTTGCCTCCCGGTAACCCGGTATCAGCATCAGCTTTTTCTGTACTTCACGAGGATCTTCTTTTTTTCCACAGCCGCTGATTATCAGTGCCAGGAATATCAATACAATTGCTGTCTTCATCTCATTTTTCCTGATGGTGTTGTTATCCCAGATTGTCCATTAACTACCAACCCCTCCCAACCTCCCCTTGTCAGGGGAGGAGCGGGTTCGGTTCTCCCCCTGACTGCGGAAGGGTCGCTGCAAAGCAGCGGGGAACCCGCCGGCGTACTCCTTGCAGGTGCAAGGGGGAGGTAGAGGGGGTTTAGGGCACATTCCGCCTAATGAACAATCTGAGGCTATTAAATATTTTCAATTATAACAGCCCGCATCAATTCGATTCAGGCAACTCTGGATATTCCTCCACGGCGATTTTACGCAGCGCTTGTGTGAACACCTCGGCGGGTTGCCCCCCCTGGATCAAATGGCGTTCGTTGATGATGACCGACGGCACGGCGTGGATGCCCTGTTCGATGTAGTAGCGCTCCCGCTCGCGAACTTCCTTTGCATATGCATCGGACAACAGGATCTCCCGGGCACGGATCCCATCCAGCCCCACTTGTTCTGCCAGACCGGCCAAAGTCTCGTGAGAGGACGGATCCTCCCCGTCGGTAAAATAAGCCTTGAAGAGCGCATGTTTGAGCGCCAGCTGGCGACCTTCCAGTTCGGCCCAATGCAGCAGCCTGTGAGCATCAAAGGTGTTGTAGATGCGACTGCGCTTGTCGATGCTGAAAGCAAAACCGACACTCTCTCCCCGCACACGTAGTGCCTCGGTATTTTCCCGGTACTGCTCCGGTGTCAGACCATACTTTTGCATAAGGTGCTCGCTGATGTCCTGCCCTTCTGCCGGCATCTTTGGATTGAGCTCGAAAGGCTGAAAATGCATTTCGGCCGTCACCACCCCTTCCAAACCAGCCAGCGCAGCTTCAAGGGATTTCAGACCGATCACGCACCAAGGGCATGAAACATCGGAAACAAAATCTATCCTGATTCTGGTATTCACCTGGCACTCCCTGTTCGCTCTACCTGAAGGTCAGCCCGCCCGCATTTCAAGCATCAGATGGTTGACCCGTTTGACGAACCCTGCCGGATCGTCCAGTTGTCCGCCCTCGGACAGCAAGGCCTGATCGAACAGCACCGCAGCCCAGTCATCAAAATATTTCTGTTCTTCCTTGAGCCGCATCACGACCGGATGATTCGGATTGATCTCCAGGATGGGACGCGTAACGGGGATCTTTTGTCCGGACGCCTTGAGCATGCGCGCCATGTTGCCGCCGATATCATGTTCGTCCGCCACCAGGCATGCTGGTGAATCGGTCAGGCGGTGCGTCACCCGGACTTCCTTGACGCGATCCGTCAGACTCGCTTTGATCTTTTCGGTCAAATCCTTGTGATCGCTGGCTTGCTTTTCTTGTTCCTGTTTCTCGGCCTCGTCCTCGAGCTTGCCAAGATCAAGTCCGCCCTTGGCCACGGAGACCAGTTGCTTGCCCTCGAATTCGGTCAATGAACCCACCACCCACTCGTCCACGCGCGCCGAAAGCAACAACACCTCAATCCCCTTCTTGCGGAACACTTCCAGATGCGGACTGTTTCTGGCGGCATTGAAAGTCTCGGCGGTGATGTAGTAGATCTTGTCCTGACCATCCTTCATCCGGCTGATGTAGTCCGCCAGCGATACGGTTTCATCGGCCGTATCCGTATGAGTTGAGGCGAAGCGCAACAGGCCGGCGATCTTGGCCTGATTGGCGAAATCCTGCCCGCTTCCTTCTTTAAGCACCAGGCCGAACTCTGCCCAGAACCTGGCGTATTTCTCTTTGTCTTTGGCTGCCAGGTCTTCAAGCAGGCCGAGTATCTTCTTGGTGCAGCCTGAGCGTATCGCTTCGATGTCTTTCGATTCCTGGAGGATCTCGCGGGACACGTTCAACGGCAGGTCATTGGTGTCCACGATGCCGCGCACGAAACGCAGGTAAGAAGGTAGCAGTTGCTCGGCATCGTCCATGATGAACACACGCCGCACATACAGCTTGATGCCATGACGCGCCTTCTGGTCCCACAGGTCGAAGGGCGCACGAGCAGGTATATAGAGCAGCTGGGTGTATTCCTGACGGCCTTCCACACGGGCGTGCGTCCAAGCCAGCGGGTCTTCATAATCATGGCCGACGTGCTTGTAGAACGCCTTGTATTCATCCTCGGAGATATCGTTCCTGGATCGCGCCCACAATGCGGAAGCCTGGTTGACCGTTTCATCCTCGTCGGTGATCACCTGCTTGCCGTCCTTCCATTCCTCTTTTTTCATCAGGATGGGCTGGACGATGTGGTCTGAATATTTGTGGATGATGGCGCGCAGTTTGTGGCCGTCAAGCAGGTCATCCTGGTCCGCGCGCAGATGCAGCGTCACTTCGGTGCCTCGATCTGCCTTCTCCATCATCTCGATGGTGAACTCTCCGCCACCGTCGGATTCCCAACGCACGCCCTGGTCGGCGCTTTCCCCGGCACGGCGGGTCACGACAGTGACTTTATCCGAGACGATGAAGGCAGAATAGAAGCCGACGCCGAACTGGCCGATCAGGCTCGCATCTTTTTGCTGGTCTCCACTCAGTTTGGAGAAAAATTCCCGGGTACCCGATTTTGCGATCGTACCCAGATTATTGATGACCTCGTCGCGGCTCATGCCGATGCCGTTATCGCTGATCGTTAAAGTCCGGGCTTGCTTGTCGTAGCTGATACGTATCTGCAGATCGGAATCGGCTTCGAACAGCGCTGCATTGTGCAAAGCCTCGAAGCGCAGTTTGTCGCAGGCATCCGATGCATTGGAAACCAGCTCGCGCAGGAAGATCTCGCGATTGGAATACAGCGAGTGGATCATCAATTGCAGCAGCTGTTTGACTTCTGTTTGAAAACCCAAGGTCTCGCGGTTTATGGTGGCGCTTTCAGACATACTTTTCCCTTTCTGACGTTTACAAATGGTAGCGGGGTAAATGGTGCCGGTTTTTATTATTTCAAGGGCTTCCAGACAGTCTGGATTGTAGTTTGATAAAGAACTCAGCCCCGCTATCCGGCCTTGATGGGCCGGATAGCGGGGCTGAGCCATGGAACGTGTTAAGAAGAGGCCGCTGTCAGCGGGTGTTCAGGATGGATTCCATATTATTTTCAAGATCATTCACCACCACCCACTCGGTGGCCCCGGCTTTGCGTACTCTCGCCTCCCAGCGTGCCAGCCGGTCGAGGTATATTCTGGGATCGGCGTTATCGGTTCCCAGCTTGGTCACGTTCAACGCCACGATACGGATA
>JBDTPM010000378.1:0-2181 GCA_039932695.1 Gallionella sp.
GCTTTGCGCCCTTGGCCTTGGCCAGTTCCATGCCGCGCTCGACTGCGGCGCGATTCCCGGCTATCACCACTTGACCGGAAGAGTTGTAATTCACCGCTTCCAGCACTTCGCCTTGCGCACCTTCCACACACACGGCACGCACCGCATCATCATCCAGACCGAGTATCGCTGCGATACCGCCCACGCCTTCCGGCACGGCCTGCTGCATGCATTGCGCACGGTAGCGCACCAGCGGCAACGCATCGGCAAAAAGCAATGCACCGGCAGCGACCAGCGCGGTATATTCGCCCAGGCTATGCCCCGCCATGATGGATGGAGCCGCGCCGTGCTGTGCTTGCCAGGCACGATATACCGCCACACCTGCGGTCAGCATGATGGGCTGGGTGTTCACGGTAGCGTTCAGATCGGCATCGCTGCCCGCCGCGACCAGATCCCACAAGTCCTGCTTCAACACATCGGAGGCTTCGGCAAAGGTGTTGCGCACTGCGGGGAAATCGGCATAACCGTTCATCATGCCGCGCGATTGCGACCCTTGGCCTGGAAATACGAAAGCGAATTTAATCATATTAAATCAGTCATAAGTTGGTAGACGTAAGTCGTGAGTTGGTGGCCGTATTCTGGTTTTAACTAACAACTTACGTCTAACGACTACCAACTATAGTTTGCTACCAGCGAATCAGTACTGCACCCCAGGTAAACCCGCCACCCACGGCCTCCAGTAAAATATTCTGTCCCGCCTTGATGCGGCCATCGCGCACTGCTGTATCCAATGCCAAAGGAATCGAGGCCGCCGAGGTGTTGCCGTGAGTGGCGACAGTGACGATCACGTTATCCATGCTCAAGCCGAGCTTCTTGGCGGTGGCTTCCATGATGCGGAGGTTGGCCTGATGCGGCACCAGCCAGCTGATGTCTGAACCGGACAGGTGGTTTTCTTCCAGCACTTCCTCGACCACTTCGCTCAATACCTTGACGGCGAACTTGAACACGCCCTGACCATCCATCTTGATGAACGGGTCGCCCTGCACTTCACCGTTGCGGATGTTGCCATCGGCTTTCAGCATGCCGCGATGGCTGCCATCGGCGTGTAGTTTGCCGGAGATGATGCCGGGTGTTTCACTGGCACGCAGCACCACGGCACCCGCTCCGTCGCCGAACAACACACAGGTGGTGCGATCGTTCCAATCCAGGATGCGCGACAGCACTTCCGCACCGACCACCAAAGCAGTCCTGGCCTGCCCGCCGCGTATATACAGATCGGCAGTGTTCATCGCATAGACGAATCCGCCGCACACCGCCTGCATGTCGAATGCCGCGCCGCGATTCCTGATGCCGAGCTTGTCCTGCAGGATGCAGGCGGTACTGGGAAAGATATGATCAGGTGTAGTAGTCGCAACGATCACCAGATCGATATCGTCCGCTTCGATGCCCGCAGCCGCAATCGCGCGCAGACTGGCTTGCAGGGCGAGGTCGCTGGTCATTTCATTGTCCGCAGCGATATGCCGTTCATGGATACCGCTGCGCGACACGATCCAGTCGTGCGTTGTCTCGACGATCTTTTCCAGATCGTAATTGGTCAGCGTCTTGGCGGGCAGATAGCTGCCGGTACCAATGATCCTTGAATACTTTTGGGAATGCATCAGGCGGCTCCTTGCTCGGTGTTTTGACGCTCGTGATGCCACTTCTCGATGTGTTCGCTGATGTGATGCAGCATGCCTTCGCGCGCCTCTTCGGCGGCGCGCTCGATGGCGCAGCGGAAAGCCAACACGTCCGCCGAGCCGTGACTCTTCACCACGATACCTTTCAGACCGAGGAAACTCGCACCATTGTAGCGGCGATGATCGACCCTGCGCTTGAAGGCGTTGAGTACCGGCATCGCCACCAGCGCGGCCAGTTTGGTGAAAACATTTCTGCCAAACTCTTCGCGCAGGAATCCGCCCAGCATTTGAGCCAGCCCCTCGGTGGTTTTCAGCGCGACATTGCCGACGAAGCCATCGCACACCACCACGTCGGTGGTACCTTTGAATATATCGTTGCCTTCGACGTTACCGTAGAAATTCAGGTCGCTGGCACGCAGCAATTCCGCGGCTTGCTTGACCACTTCGTTGCCCTTGATGTCCTCGCTGCCTATGTTCAGCAGGCCTATCGTTGGATTCGGCTTGTGCTCCAGCGCTGTCACCAGCG
>JBDTPM010000379.1:0-6037 GCA_039932695.1 Gallionella sp.
GGTGAAAATGAATGACGGCTCGCAGATGACATTGCGCCCGAATTCCAATGTTCGCATCGAAGCGTTCCAGTTTCGCCAGGAAGCCCCGCAGGCAGATAACGCCATATTCCGTTTGATCAAGGGCGGCTTCAGAACAGTCACGGGCCTGATCGGCAAGCGCGGCAATCCGGATGCATACAAGCTGCGTGCGGCAACCGCCACCATCGGCGTGCGCGGCACGGATTTTTCTTCCCGGCTGTGCGTCAGCAAGGATTGCAAGGATGACGATGCGCCGTCCGCCAAACCGGCTGTCCAACTCCAGCAGCCGAGGGTGATCGGCCGAGTGATGCTGGCGCAGGGCGAGCTGTCCGCGAAGGATGCGGCTGGCAAGGAGCGCAAACTGATACTCGGTGCGACGGTGTATGAGGGCGATACGCTGAGCACCGGCGACAAGGCCTATGCGGTGGTGGCGTTCCGCGACGAGAGTCGCGTGAGCTTGCAGCAGAACACCCGTTTCCATGTCGAGAAGTTCAAATACGACAAGGTGGCTGCGCAGGAAAATGCGGTGCTGCGATTGATCAAGGGCGGGGTGCGCGTGGTCACCGGCCTGATCGGACGGGCCAATCACGATAACTTCCAGTTCAAGGTGGCGACCGCGACCATCGGCGTGCGCGGCACCGGCTTCGATGCCTGGTGTAACGGACCTTGCGCGGCAGGCGCGGCCAATCCCGGTGCGACTCTGAATGATCCGCTGGACGGCGCCGGGGTGTTCGTCTGGGCGGGCGAAGTCGCGCTGGTTTCGCCGGGCGGGTCGTACATCGTCGCGATACAGCAGGCCGCGATACTCGCGCGCGACACCGGCAAGCCGATACGCATCATCGCGATACCGCCGGCCATCCTCAACAATGACACGCCGCGTCCGGATGGCATACCGGTCGATGTGGAAAAACTTTTCGGCACCGAAGCAAATTCGGGTGAACCCGGTTTATACGTCACGGTGCATGACGGTCAGGTGATCCTCGCGCAAGGCGTCAACACGCTGGACCTCGGACGCGGCGAGACCGGCTTCACCAATGAGTTCCTGTTGTCACGGCTGGCGACCACACCGGCATTCATGGGCGGCGATGACCAGATCGATCTGGAGTCCGGCAACAAGAACAAGATGGGGCCGAACGGCTGCACTGTAGGGCCGTAGAGTCGTAGTTTGGAGTGCGGCGACGTGTCGCCGCGTTCTCAAAGCGGCGACACGTCGCCGCACTCCATATCAAAAACTACGAATTGTTTTACCTTTGAAATGAAATAAGCACTAAGCCTTGCTGCGCGCCCACCTTACGATACCCCCGGCATCCATCGCACCGGCCTGCCGCGCGATCTCGCGCCCGCCCTTGAACAATGCCAGCGTCGGGATGCTGCGGATATTGTGCAGCGCTCCCAGTTCCTGCGCCTCCTCGGTATCCAGCTTTGCCAGGCGCATCTGCGGTTCGAGCTGTGCTGCCGCTTGCACGAAGGCGGGCGCCATCATGCGGCACGGGCCGCACCAGGGCGCCCAGAAATCCACCAGTACCGGGATGTCGTTGCGCGAGATGTGCTGTGCGAAATTATTGCCATTCAGTTCGACAGGATGGGCAGTGAACAACGGTTGTTTGCACTTGCCGCAGGTGGGCTGTTCCGCCAGCTTGGCTGCGGGTACGCGGTTCACACCGTCGCAATGCGGGCAGACGATGTGCAGGGAGTCGCTCATGGTTTTCCTTTCAGTCAACGATGAGCGGTAGATGGGGATGCAATGGAAATATTCAACCTGATGCCGCCGCCGCACCTGCAAGCGGGTTCAAATTCCGGACAGTGATTTGACCGGGCTGGGCAGCGTAGCGAGATGGCTGACCGCCTCGCCATCATGGAACAGCCACAACGAACCGGGTGTCATCGTGACCCATGGTTCATTGTCGGTGAGCGGCTGGCTGGCGATGATCGCCGCGCGGTCGTTCGGCCTGGTCACCTCGCTGAAATCCACCAGCACATCTTCGTCCTTCAGGTGCGCCTTGTTGAACGGCGCGCGCCGTGCGATGTAGCTCAGTTCGGTGGAGCAGTGCGCCATCAGCCATTCGCCGTTGGAGAGCAGGAAATTGAAGATGCCCATGCCGGAAAGCGGATAGATGAGTTCATGCAGTGCTGTGAACAGCGCATCGCGTGCCGGCGGGACATCGCCGAATCTTTGGTGCAGGCTTTGCAGCAACCAGCAGAAGATGAGTTCGCTGTCGGTATCGCCCACCGGCAGGAAGCTGCCGTCGAGTTGCGGCTGGAACTGCGGCAGGTTGCCGTTGTGCGCGAATACCCAATAGCGTCCCCACAATTCGCGCATGAAAGGATGCGTGTTCTCCAGCGTCACCACACCTTGCGTCGCCTTGCGGATATGCGCGACGACATTCAGCGAGCGTATCGGGTAATTGCGCACCAGTTCGGCGATCGGCGATTGGGCGGAAGGCAGCGGGTCGAGGAACAGCCGCACCCCCTTGCCCTCGAAGAACGCGATGCCCCAGCCATCGGCATGCACATCGGTGCCGCCGCCGCGCTGCTGGAATCCGGTGAAGGAAAAGCAGATGTCGGTGGGGACGTTGCAGTTCATCCCTAGTAGTTGGCACATGGTGTTCTCCGTTGATTACTCCCTCAAACCCCCTCAGTCCCCCTTATCAGGGGGATGCACATACTCCTCCCCTGACAAGGGGAGGCCGGGAGGGGTTGCAAACCTCATCGACAAATCCAGCGCCTGCACATCCTTGGTCAGCGCGCCGATGGAGATGCGATCCACCCCGGTCAACGCGACTTCGCGCAGATTCTCTATCGTGATCCCGCCGGAGGCTTCCAGTTCGGCGCGTTTGGCCGTGTGTTGCACCGCGCTGCGTAACCCGGCCAGATCAAAGTTGTCGAGCAATATCAATTTGGCTCCGGCATCGAGGGCCTCGTCCAGTTGGGCCATGCTCTCCACTTCGATCTGCACGCTGATGCCCGGCTTGGCGATACGGAACGCCTGTTCCAATACGGGTTTGATACCTCCCGCTGCGGTGATGTGGTTTTCCTTGATCAGGATGCCATCGTACAGGCCGAAGCGCTGGTTATGTCCGCCGCCCACCCGTACCGCATATTTTTGCGCCTGGCGTAATCCGGGCAGGGTCTTGCGCGTGTCCATGATCTTGACGTCAAGGCCAACCACCGTGTCCACATAGCGTCGGGTGCATGTGGCCGTGCCGGACAGCGTCTGCAGCAGATTCAATGCGCTGCGCTCGGCGGTGAGCAGCGCGCGTGCGCGCCCGCGTATCGTACACAGCGTTTGTCCGGGCGTGATGCGCTCGCCGTCTTGCGCCTGCCAGTTGATTTCACAATTCGGGTCTTGCGGAAGGAAGCAGCCATCGAACCATCGCGTGCCGCACAGCACGCCTGCTTGCCGGGTGATGACTTGTGCGGATGCGATCAGCGTCGCTGGCAGCAGTTGCGCGGTCAAGTCACCGGTCTGGATATCTTCATTGAGCGAGTTGCTGACGTTCAGATGAATGTGTGGAGCAAGCCCGGGCTCAAGCATCGGTGATCCTCTTGAGCTAGAACCCGTAAGAGAACAGTGCCCCGACACCCTTGTCCGGGCCGCCGTCGGCAAAGCCCTTGAGCACATAACCCTGGGCTTTGAAGTGCTTGTCGATCTTGTAACTTACATAGGCGGTAAGTTCCTGTTGACCCGCCGCCGTTGTTGAAGGGCTCTGGGCCATGCTCATGTCTATACCACCGCTGGTCTGTTTGGTGAATTGGTAGACACCGCCGAAGGAGCCATAGAGCACCGGGTTCAGTGTGATCCCGGAAGGACTGCCCAGGACTTTTGAACCCAGGGTACCGGTCGCGGTGAATTTGTCCAGGCTCTGGTAGACATCCATCTGTGCAGCGTAGTCGTTTGCTTCGACGCCCGGATTGGCATCCGACGTGGCAAGCTTGATCTTGCCGGTCACATCCACGCCGCGGCTGGATGCACTGTCCTCATATAGGTTGTAGGTGGCCGCCGCCACAGCATCGCCCAAGCCGGCTTGGGTACTGCCGGTGGCGCCACTCGCTTTGATACGACCGGTACCGGGAGCCACTCCGCCCATCCCGGAGAACCTGACAATGGGGGCGGACAGCTTGAATAGCCAAGGGCCGGTCGCGTATTTCCCGATCACAGGGGAAGAGAGTATGTCGGTGGCCCTGGCCGTATCGTATTCCCCGGTGCTGTATTCGATCCCGGTTGCCAGACTGAATCTTCCATTGTCAGCCCATGCCGCTTGCCCGGCCAGCAACACCGCACCATACAGGGTGGACGCCAGTAAAGTAGTTAACGATCGAATCTTCATGATGAATGAAATTCCTGGTCATTGAGTATCAAATTAACGGTTTGGGCGTTACCTTACCTATAGACGAGAGCCTTTTCCGTAAGTTCAGGCTTCCCGGGACGATCAGCTCTTTCGTGTTCTGACCGTTTTTCAGGGAACTTGTCCATGTACCGGTTATTGCCATTATACGACGCATAGGCCAATGTCATCAGCTACTTGAAATCGGCCTTTACCGACTCCATCTGCGCAACAGTCACCTTTTAAGGGAATCATCATGCGTTTCGACAAATTCACCACAAAGTTCCAGCAAGCCTTGTCCGATGCCCAGAGCCTGGCGGTCGGCAGCGACAACCAGTTCATCGAGCCGCAGCACTTGCTGCTGGCCCTGCTCAACGATGCCGACAGCGGCGCATCGTCGCTGCTGGCGCGCGCCGGTGGCAATGTCGCGGCTTTAAAAGCCGCACTGAAAGACGCGGTCGAGCGTCTGGCCAAGGTGGAAGGCCACGGCGGCGAAGTGCAGGTCGGGCGCGACTTGTCCAATCTGCTCAACCTGACCGACAAGGCTGCGCAGAAGCGCGGCGACGAGTTCATCGCCTCGGAGATGTTCCTGCTCGCGGCTTGTGATGACAAGGGCGAGACCGGTCGCATGCTCAAACAGCATGGCGTGACCCGCGCGCCGCTGGAACAGGCCATCACCAATGTGCGTGGCGGCGAGACGGTCGGCAGCGCCGAGTCTGAAGGCCAGCGCGAATCCCTGAAAAAATACACCATCGACCTGACCGAGCGCGCCCGCCAGGGCAAGCTCGACCCGGTGATCGGGCGCGACGACGAGATTCGCCGCGCGATCCAGGTGTTGCAACGCCGCACCAAGAACAATCCGGTGCTGATCGGCGAGCCTGGCGTGGGCAAGACCGCGATCGTCGAAGGTCTGGCGCAGCGCATCATCAATGGCGAAGTGCCCGAGACATTGAAGAACAAAAAGGTGCTGAGCCTGGACATGGCGGCATTGCTGGCGGGCACTAAATATCGCGGCGAATTTGAAGAGCGCCTGAAAAACGTGCTGAAGGAGATCGCCCAGGAAGAAGGGCGCATCATCGTGTTCATCGACGAGCTGCACACCATGGTTGGCGCGGGCAAGGCCGAGGGTGCGATGGACGCGGGCAACATGCTCAAGCCTGCGCTGGCGCGCGGCGAGTTGCATTGCGTAGGCGCGACCACGCTGGACGAATATCGCAAGTACGTCGAGAAGGATGCCGCGCTGGAACGCCGCTTCCAGAAAGTGCTGGTGGATGAACCGAGCGTGGAATCCACGATCGCGATCCTGCGCGGCCTGCAGGAAAGATACGAATTGCATCACGGCGTGGACATCACCGACCCGGCCATCATCGCGGCGGCGGAACTGTCGCACCGCTACATCACCGACCGCTTCCTGCCGGACAAGGCGATCGACCTGATCGACGAGGCCGCCGCGCGCGTCAGAATGGAGATCGATTCCAAGCCAGAGGTGATGGACAAACTGGATCGCCGCCTGATCCAGCTCAAGATCGAGCGCGAAGCGGTGAAGAAGGAAAAGGACGAAGCCTCGCGGAAACGTTTCGCGCTGATCGAAGACGAGATCAAGAAACTGCAACGCGAGTATGCCGATCTGGAAGAGATATGGAAGGCGGAGAAGGGCGCGGCACAGGGCACGGCGCATCTCAAGGAAGAGATGG
>JBDTPM010000380.1:0-8950 GCA_039932695.1 Gallionella sp.
ACCCTTCCGCAGTCAGGGGGAGAACTGAACCCGCTCCTCCCCTGACAAGGGGAGGTTGGGAGGGGTTTGTGGTTAATGGACAACCTGGAATCATCCCGCCACGATCTGCAAACTGAGCCCCAACGTCTTCCACTGTTTTACATCATCCTGCAACGCAGCTTCGGTGAGCGGGTTTCCTGACAGCCAGTCTGCGTCGATCGATAGCTGGAACCTTGTGCCGCTGAAACCCCCGTGTAATACCGGCAGCGCGATGTCACTGCGGTTGCGATAGAACAGCACGGCCAGGCGCAGACTCATCGCCAATATGTAATCCTCGGTATTCTTCAATTGTCCCTGCAGTTTTTCCAGGTTGCCGCGCTGTGCCAGCGACAGCAGGCTCAGGCGCACCTGCTCTCTCTTTGAGAAGCCCGGCATGTCGGCATTGGCTGTGATGTAGGCGGTGTGTTTGTGATAGCCGCTGTGCGCGACGCTGATGCCGATCTCGTGCAGATCGGCTGCCCAGCCGAGCATGTGTGATTCGGCTTCGATGATCTCGTCGCCGAGGAGTTGCCGCGCGAACACCAGAGCCAGCTTTTTCACCCGTCCGGCTTGGCCGGTGTCGACATGGTAACGCTGCATGAATTGACGCACTGTCACGTCGCGCATGTCGTTGTCGTGAAAACGTCCCCACAGATCGTACAGCACGCCCTCGCGCAACGCGCCCAGCGCGGTCCGCATGTCGGAGATGTTCAGTTCGGAAAACGCCGCATACATGATGGCAAAGCCGCCCGCCAGTATGGGTAAGCGGTCCGCACGCAAACCTTGCAGCTCGAGTCGCTGCATGTCGCCCACCTTGAGCAGATGGGAGCGCAGTCTGTCGAGCCCTTCGCGCGTGATGCCATTTGTGCTGTAGCCGTTCAGTTCCAGGATATCGGCGATGGTTCTTGCCGTACCCGATGATCCGATGGCCTGTTGCCACTGCCCCTTGAAGTCGGAGACGATGGTTTGGAATTCGATGCGTGCCGCGAGTTCGGCCTGTTTCAGATTCTGTTTGGTGATCTTGCCGTCCGGAAAGAAACGGCTGCTGAAGCTGACGCAGCCCATGTACAGGCTCTCCAGCTTGAGCGGGTTGAGTCCGTTGCCGATGATGCATTCGGTAGAGCCGCCGCCGATATCGATCACCAGCAGGTTGTCTTTCGACTTCGGCAAGCCATGCGCCACGCCGAGATAGATCAGGCGTGCTTCCTCATTCCCGGCGATGACTTCTATCGGGAATCCCAGGACATGTTCGGCTTGCGGAATGAAATCGGCGGCATTCTTCGCGACGCGCAGCGAGTTGGTGCCGACTGCGCGCACCGCTTCCCGTGGCAGGTCGCGCAGACGCTCGGCGAATCGCCCCAGGGTGGCAAGGGCGCGCTGCTGCGCTTCGGCATCGAGAAATCTGTCGGCGGTGAGTCCGGCGGCCAGCCGTACCGGCTCGCGCAGTCCGTCCAGCATATAGAGCTGGTCGCCCTCCACCCGCGCAAGTTGCAGTCGAAAACTGTTCGACCCGAGATCGACGGCGGCGAGGATGGGCTGTTGCACTAGTTCTGGATTTCCTGCTCTATCTCATCCACGGTGATGTGGCGGACATCGCGTCCCTTGACCATGTAGATGACATATTCGGACATGTTCTTCGCGTGGTCGCCGATACGCTCGATCGCCTTCGCGACGAACAGGATCTCGAGTGAAGTGGAAATGGTGCGCGGGTCTTCCATCATGAAGGTGATCAGATAACGCATGATGGCCCGGAATTCCTCGTCTACCTGGTCATCCTGCCGAACCACTTGCGCGGCCATCACCACGTCCAGACGCGCGAAGGAATCCAGCGACTTGCGCAGCATGTCCAGCGCGATCTCCGCGGCATGCTTGATCTCCTGATAACGGGGCAACGCGAAACCCTGCTTTTGCGACAGCAGCTTGGCCATGCGCGCGATCTTTTCGGCCTCGTCGCCGATGCGTTCCAGATCGGTGATGGTCTTGATCACCGCCATCACCAGTCGCAGATCGCCCGCAGCCGGCTGGCGCCGCGCGATCACCTGGCTGCATGCCTCGTCTATCTTCACTTCCATCGCGTTGACGCGGTGGTCGTCTTCGATCACCCGGTTCATCAGATCGACATTGCCGCTGACGAGAGATTCGACGGCGCTTTTTATCTGGCTCTCCACCAGACCGCCCATCTGCAACACGCTGGCGCGGATGGCTTCGAGATCGGCATCAAACTGCCGGGAGATATGGTCACTACTGGTCATGATGTATTCCTTGAAATTAAGCAACTGTTCAGCATAAGCAAAAATTGTGAAGGGAAGATGACATCGAAACCACCCCCCACCTCGGCCCCTCCACTTTGTGGAAGGCAGGATAAGAACTTCCAACCTGAACATTTCATAAAAATCACCTTGCCTTTTGTAGGAGCCAGCTTGCTAGCGAATTGCCATGTCACATCTACAGCGTTTGGCCGTTCCTCGAAACTCGCCGCCCTACAGCGTTTGGCCGTTCCTCGAAACTCGCCGCCCTACAGCGTTTGGCCGTTCCTCGAAACTCGCCGCAAGCGGCTCGTTTTCGCTAGCAAGCTGGCTCCTACATGGGACTTGCGACTTTTTATGAAATATCCGGGCTAAGCTGTCATCATCTTGACGCCTTCTGCGGTACCGAGCAGCAGCACATCGGCAGCGCGACGCGCGAACAAGCCGTTGGTGACCACGCCGGCGATGTGGTCCAGCGTGGATTCGAGCTCCACCGGATTCATGATGTTCATCCCGTGCACATCGAGAATGAGGTTGCCGTTGTCGGTGGTAAATCCCTCGCGCAATTTGGGTTGTCCGCCCAATGCGACCAGTTGCCTTGCCACCGAACTGCGCGCCATCGGGATCACCTCGATCGGCAACGGAAACTTGCCCAGTACATCCACCAGCTTGCTGGCGTCGCACACGCAGATGAATTTCCTGCTCGCCGCCGCCACGATCTTTTCGCGTGTCAGCGCGCCGCCGCCGCCTTTGATCATATGCATATGGCGCGTGATCTCGTCTGCCCCGTCCACATACACTTGCAGGTCGCCGGCGTCGTTCAGCGACAACACTTCGATGCCGTGCCCCTGCAGCCGTTTCGCCGACGCCTCCGAACTGGCGACCGCGCCGCGTATCTTGTGCTTGATCTTCGCCAGTTCGTCGATGAAGAAATTGGCGGTGGAGCCGGTGCCCACGCCGACGATGCAATCGAAAGGGACGTATTCGATCGCGGCTTTGGCGACGGCGCGTTTCAGGTCATCTTGATTAATCATGCTGCGATCCTTGTTTCAATAATATTCATTCCTACCCGTGATTATTGCAGGAATTGAAAAGTTTGGGGAATTTTGCTTGAGTAACGGCAGGCTTTTCAGCCATCGATATCGCTTGAATCGCGGCTTATGGTGATAGCGGTTGATGTCTGTCTGGAACTGGAAAGCGATGTTCCGGAGCGTATCCGCCCGCAGCCCGCTCATCCGGTCGCGGGCGAATCCGGTGTTCAACCCGCGCTTCACTCATGATGCGGATATCCTGATCCGGCTCAAAAGCGCATCATCAAAGCCGCACCGACCTCGGTCTGTACGAAGCCGCTGCTGCGAACCCTGATGGCGCATCCGCCCGAGCAGAAGACGGAGGTGTCGGCATTGAGCATCGTGTATATACCGCGCACATCGAATCGTAATCCAAGGCTCCTGGAAAGGAAAAACTTGGCGCCGCCACCGAGCGAGAGTGAAAAACGATTTTCCGTGGTGAGGTCGGAACGTTTCGGGTCCATGCGCGTGAGGCCGAGCGTTCCCGATACGAAGGGGCGCACGCGTTCGCCTTCCGGCAACATCATAAACAGCCCGCCGATGTGGTAGTAGTCGATCGTGAGGTCGAACAGCGGATTACCCGTGAATGTTCCGGCGGTCGTCAGTTGCGTGTCCTGATGGCTCAGGAAGACCTCGATTTGCTTGTTCGGTTCTGTATCGAAGTCGAGCAGCAAGCCATAGCTGGTCGCATCCGCGAGCTCGAACCTGGCTGCGGTGTTGGTGTCCTTGAAGCCGCCACCGTAGCGGTGGCCGGCGAACGGCGCGACCTCGACCGCTTGAGCAACGGATGGAATGGCGGGAATCAAGGCGAGCGCCAGAATGATTGCTGTGATGGTTTTCACGTCATCTTGATTGATCATGCTGCATTCCTTAAATTCAATATTATTCATTCGCACCTGAGATTATTGCAGTAATTGAATCGCTTTTGGGGTGTTTTGCTCGCGATGGAAACCCGGGGGAAAATAAAAAGGGCGGGATTCCCCGCCCTTCATCACGCTTGCCGATTCGACTTTTCCGAATGGGCGTTTACATTACCACTGATAAGAAACACCGATCGAAATCACCGGCCAGAATTTAAAGCTGCTCAAGTCATTTTGTACCTTGGTGTTTTCCGCAGCAGCGTCGGTTTGCAGTTGGGTACAATTTGGCGCGGGTAAAGTAGGCCCGCAGGTAGCTGTCAGACTGGTCTTCGGCTTGCCCTGGAAAAGCACGCCGACATCAGATGTCATGCCCCAGCCCTTGTCCTTGGCCACCGGATTGCCCCAGCCTATCCCGATATACGGAGCAACGGTATTGAATGACATTTCGCCTTGCAGCGAACCGACATCGGCAGCATTGTAGGTCGTGGCGCCAATGGTGTAGGTTCCGCCGCTGGGTTTGGCATTCAAGCCGACCTTGTTGTTGTTGTAGAACAAGCCACCGCTGGTGCGGAAACTGCCCGAGAACGGATACCAGTCCGCCAATCCGCTGACCGTTTGCAACTGCAGCTTGAAGTCATAGTTCACCTGATTTGAATTGGCATTGTAATTGCGGGTGAAGGAATTGAATCCGATCCGGCCGGTAACGCTGTCAGAGAAGCCCATGTTCAGTTCGGCGCCAATGCCAAGCGTGCCGATCTTGCCGGTGACGGCCATATTCTCAGCATAGGAAACGGATGGAAGGGATACGAGGGCAACCATTAGTGCTGCAATAATTTTCATTTTTAATCACGCCATGAGTTGATGGAAAGTGGTCATACCTGATGAAGCCGCGACTTTAATTGCAGGATGGCAAGCCGTCAATGGGACAGGCGGCTTGCCGCTAACATTTGAAAAGGCGGGGAAACCCGCCCTTCATTACGTTCATCGATTCGATTTCTCCGAATTGACGCTTACCACTGATAGGAAATGCCGATCGAAACCACCGGCCAAAACTTAAAGTTTCGCAAATCATTTTCCAGCTTGGTGTTTTCCGCAGCAACGTCTGTCGGAATAGGAGCAGGGCACGGAGCAGGGGTGCATGTTGCTGTCAGACTGGTCTTGGGTTTGCCCTGGAAAAGCACGCCGATATCGGTTACCAGACCCCAGCCTTTGTCCGTTGCCACCGGATTGCCCCAGCCTATCCCGAGGTAGGGCGCAACCGTGTTGAATGACATTTCGCCTTGCAGCGAACCGATTTGTGCGGAGGTGTAAGTCACGCCGTTAATGGTGTAGTTTCCGCCGATGGGGAGCGCACCCAAACTGACCTTGTTGTTGTTGTAGAGCAAGCCGGCGCTGGTGCGGAAGCCGCCTTCGAACGGATACCAGTCCGCCAATGCGCTGACCGTTTGCAATTCCAGTTTGAAGTCATAGTTCACCGAACTTGAATTGCCATTATATTTGTATGTGTAAGCGTTAAGACCGACACGGGCGGAAAGGCTGTCAGAGAAGCCGTAATTCAGCTCGGCACCATAGCCTAGCGTGCCGATCTTGCCGGTCAAGGCAATGCCGGATTTGCTCTCTGCGAGCACTTCTTGATCATCAAAGACCTTGGCGGGCTCAGTTGGTTCTTGAGGGGTCGCCGCAGGGATTTCGGTTGGCGGGGCTTGCGTCGAGTCTGTATCACTGCCCACGATACCCGCTACCCCTAACGCGGCGCCAGCCACGGAAGCCGCCGCACTTGCTGCAGCAGCGCTCGGCGCTGCGGGTATGGAAGCCGGGGCAGGAGCGGTGATCGCTGATGGATTAACCGGTATCGCAAGCAGTCCGGCGAAGGTGCCGGCAGGTATCGCCGAAGCAGAAACCAGATTCACCAGAGCGCCGGAAGATGCCACCGCTGCGGACTGACCCGCACCGAGAACTGTCATGCCGGTGGCATTCGTCATTGCGATCTTTCCTGACACCACTTGGCTATACATCGATTTGTCCACCATCGCCACCATGAATTCGGTACCGCGTATCCCGATGGTCGCGTTCGGGGTCAACAGTCTGAACGCCTGCTTTTTTCGTTGACCGATCAGCCCGGTGATGAAACGCATTCCACCCTTGAACATCGAGAAGACGATATTGCTGTTCTCGATCTTTTTGGTATCGTATTGATATTCGCGCACATGGAGACTGGAATTGGCCTGCATCGTGACGACCTGGCCGTCCTCGAATTGCAGCAAAGCAGCGCTTTTGTCGCCAGTGTTGATCAGCGTATCTGAAACGATTGCTTCGTTACCGATCACTCGATGCGAGGGATTCTTACCCTGTGCGGCAAAAACATTTCCGCTCACCACGTAAACACTGCCACCCGCCGCCTGAGCAGAGGATGAAACAGAGGGTAATAAGGCGAGTGCTACGAAAAAAGCTGCTAATTTTTTCATTTCTTGAAGGCCCGATAGGTTAGGGATCAGATATTCATCAGGTTACGGACGTGAATGTAAACGCGGGGTGGTGGGTCGTCAATAGGGCCGGGGACGATGAGGTTGTTCGGGAGCTCTGGATATTTGCCGGTTCACCACACCTGATACCCGGTTCAGCGGTGGTAAGATGCCGGAAAAATCACAACACATCCAAGAAACGACGATGCAATACCGTACAGTCTCCACTACTCCCTTCCATGATCAGAAGCCCGGGACTTCAGGTCTGCGAAAACGAGTGCCAAGCTTTCAGCAGGCGCACTATCTGGAAAATTTCGTCCAGTCCATCTTCGACACCATCGCTGTCCCGACGGGCGCGACGCTGGTGCTGGGCGGTGATGGGCGATATTACAACCGCGAGGCGATACAGATCATATTGAAGATGGCTGCCGCCAACGGTTTCGGGCGGGTGATGGTGGGCAGGGGCGGTATCCTCTCCACGCCGGCGGCTTCCTGCGTGATCCGCAAGTACCGGACTCACGGCGGCATCATCCTGTCGGCCAGCCACAACCCCGGCGGGCCGGACGGCGACTTTGGCATCAAGTACAACGGCAGCAACGGCGGTCCCGCGACCGAGACCGTGACGGAAGCGATCTTTGCCAAGAGCAAAACCATCAGCACATACCGCATCCTCGACGCCGCCGATGTGCCGCTTGATAAGGAAAGCACTGCCAAACTGGGCGATATGCAGGTCGAGGTGATCGACCCGGTGAGCGACTATGCCGATTTGATGGAGTCGCTGTTCGACTTCAACGCGATTCGCGATCTTCTCAAAAGCGGTTTTCGCATCAAGTTCGATGCGATGCATGCGGTCAACGGCCCGTATGCGCAGGAGATCTTGGTGCGTCGCCTGGGTGCGGCCAGCGACTGTCTGATGAACGCGGTTCCGCTGCCGGATTTCGGCGGTGGTCATCCCGACCCCAACCTCACCTACGCGCATGAGCTGGTAGAGGTGCTGTATGGCAAACATGCGCCGGATTTCGGCGCGGCCTCGGACGGTGATGGCGACCGCAACATGATCCTGGGCAAACATTTCTTCGTCACGCCTTCCGACAGTCTTGCGATCCTTGCTGCCAACGCGCTTCTGGTACCGGGCTATGCAGGGGGGTTGGCCGGCATCGCGCGCTCGATGCCGACCAGTGCGGCGGTGGATCGCGTGGCCGAGGCATTTGACATCCCGTGCTACGAGACGCCGACCGGCTGGAAATTCTTCGGCAACCTGATGGATGCGGGCAAGGTGACACTGTGCGGCGAAGAGAGTTTCGGCACCGGCTCCAGCCACATCCGCGAAAAGGATGGTCTGTGGGCGGTGCTGTTCTGGCTGAACATACTCGCGGCGCGCAAGCAACCGGTTGAGACCATCATGCGCGAGCACTGGGCGCGCTTCGGCCGCAACTTCTATTCGCGCCATGATTACGAAGGTATCCCTGCCGATGTCGCCAACGGTATGATGAAGCTGCTGCACGACCGGTTTGCCGGGCTGAAAGGCGCACAATTCGGAGACTTGCAGGTGCAGATGTGCGACGACTTCAGCTATACCGATCCGGTTGACGGAAGTGTCAGCACCGGCCAGGGCGTGCGCATATTGTTCACCGATGGATCGCGCATCGTGTTCCGTCTTTCCGGCACCGGTACCGAGGGCGCCACGCTGCGCATCTATCTGGAAAGTTTCGAGCCGGACGTCTCCAGGCATCACCTCGATGCACAGGATGCGCTGGCCCCGTTGATAGTCATCGCAGCGCAGATCTCCGAGTTGCGCGAACGCACCGGACGCGAGCGGCCTACCGTGATCACCTGAGCGGATATAATAGCAATCCGCTTAATTGGCCGTGCTGCATGCAGCGCAGCCTTTCTTGATGCAGAGGACAACATGGCACATAAAAAGATCATCCAGACCCCTGACGCCCCCGCCGCGATCGGTACCTATTCGCAAGCGGTGCGCGTCGGCGATACGGTATACCTGTCCGGCCAGATCGGGCTCGACCCGATCACGATGCAATTGGTGGAGGGTGTCGATGCGCAGATCCATCGCGTATTCCGGAATCTGCGCGCGGTGGCCAGTGCTGCCGACAGCAGCTTTGACGATCTGGTCAAGCTGAACGTGTATCTCACCGACCTCGGTCACTTCACCAAGGTGAACGAGATCATGTCCGGCTATTTTCGCCAGCCTTATCCGGCACGCGCCGCCGTGGGCGTGGCCGCGCTGCCGCGCGGCGCGCTGGTGGAGATGGATGGGGTGCTGGTCGTTCAGGATT
>JBDTPM010000381.1:0-12330 GCA_039932695.1 Gallionella sp.
AAGCCGGTGAACTGGTGTCTGGATTGCCAGTCCGCGCTGGCCGAGGCGGAAGTGGAATACGAGGACAAGGTGTCGCCTGCGATCGACGTGGGCTTCGAGGTGAAGGACAGGAAAGCCCTGGGCAAGGCATTCGGTGTGTCGCTGCCCGGAGATGCCAGGGTATATGCGGTGATCTGGACCACCACGCCGTGGACCTTGCCCGCCAATCAGGCGGTGTGCGTACATCCGGAGTTGCAATATGACCTGATCAAGACGCCCAAGGGTTATCTGATCCTTGCATACGATCTGGCGACGCAGTGTCTGGCGCGCTACCAGTTGGGCGGCAGCAACGACCGGGGCGACGGCATGGCGGCAAGCTGCAAGGGCGCGGCACTGGAGGGATTGTTGTTGCAGCACCCGTTCTATGACCGTGGCGTGCAGATCATCTGTGGCGACCATGTGACATTGGAAGCCGGTACCGGGCTGGTGCACACCGCGCCGGCTCATGGTCTGGACGATTATTTCGTTGGGCAAAAATACAATCTGCCGACCGACAATCCGGTTGGTGACGACGGCAAGTTCGCCGCCAGTCTGCCGCTGGTCGGCGGGCTGTTCGTTTGGAAAGCCAACGATGTGGTGACCGATGCGCTGCAAAGCAGCGGGCATCTGTTGCATATGGAAAAGATGCAGCACAGCTACCCGCACTGCTGGCGCCACAAGACACCGATCATCTTCCGCTCCACGCCGCAGTGGTTCATCGGGATGGATAATGTCGGGCATTCCGGAAACCTCGATGTTGAACATCTGATTCACGAAAAACGTTCGCACTCCGCGAAGCCTGAAAAACGCGATGGCATGGCCCTGCGAGATCTGGCGAACAAGGCAGTCGAGCAAACCGAATTTTTCCCGGCTTGGGGGCGCGCCCGTCTGGAAGCGATGATACGCAACCGCCCCGACTGGTGCGTGTCGCGCCAGCGCAACTGGGGCGTGCCAATGGCCTTTTTCGTGCACAAGCAGACCGGTGAGTTGCATCCGCGCACGCCCGAGTTGCTGGAACAGATCGCAAAGCGCGTCGAGCAGTCCGGCATCGAGGCGTGGTTCGAGCTGAATTCGGTGGACTTGCTGGGCGCGGAGGCGGAGCACTACAAGAAACTGACCCATACGCTGGACGTGTGGTTCGACTCGGGCGTCACTCACGCTTCGGTGTTGCAGCGCCGCGCGGAATTGCGTTCTCCCGCCGATCTGTATCTGGAAGGCTCAGACCAGCATCGCGGCTGGTTCCAGTCCTCGCTGCTCACCGGCTGTGCGATCAATGGCCGCGCGCCTTTCAAGGCTTTGCTGACGCATGGATTCGTGGTCGACGGTAGCGGCCACAAGATGTCGAAATCCAAGGGCAACGTGATCGCGCCGCAAAAGATCTTTGATACGCTGGGCGCCGACATCCTGCGCCTGTGGGCGGCCTCCACCGACTATTCCGGCGAGCTGACCATTTCCGACGAGATACTCAAACGTGTCGTGGAGAGTTACCGGCGCATCCGCAATACCTTGCGCTTCCTGCTGGCCAACATCGCTGACTATGACCATGCCAAACATGCGCTGCCTGTTGAGCAATGGCTGGATATCGATCGCTATGCACTGGCGATGACGCAAAAAATGCAGGACGAAGTGAAACAAGATTACGAGCGTTACGAATTCCATCTGATCGCGCAAAGATTGCAGACTTTCTGTTCCGAAGATCTGGGCGGCTTCTATCTGGATATCCTGAAGGACAGGTTGTATACCGCCGGGGCAGACTCCGTCTCGCGCCGTTCCGCGCAGAACGCGCTGTATCACATCACGCATAGTCTGGCTCGTTTGATCGCGCCGATATTAAGCTTTACGGGCGAAGAGGTATTTGAATTGTTGAACGGCAAGGACGATGTCAGCGTGTTTGAACAACAGTGGTATGCATTTCCGGAGATGCAGGAAAAACGAAACTTGCTGAATGTGTGGGCTAGTGTTCGGCAAATAAGGGAAATGGTCAGCAAACGTCTGGAAGAAAAGCGCGCTGCCGGTGAAATTGGCTCTTCACTTGCTGCTGAACTGGATATAAATATTCCAGCTTCCAGCCCACTGTACGAGGTGTTCGACAAGTTCAAAGATGAATTGAGACTCGTATTTATTACATCTCGTGCCACTCTTCATGCCGGCATTGAAGGTTCGCCTATACAGATACACGTAAGGCCAAGCGCCCATACCAAGTGCGAGCGTTGCTGGCATTACCGCGCAGATGTCGGTGCAGACGTCCAGCATCCGACCCTGTGCGGACGTTGCGTGAGCAATCTGTATGGTAGCGGCGAGGCGCGGAAGTATGCTTAAGGTATTGAATTTGCTTCAAACCCAAACCCCCCTGTATCCCCCCTTGTCAGGGGGGAAGCTAAACTCCTCCCCTGACTGCGGAAGGGTCGCTGCGCAGCAGCGGGGAACTCCCCGGCGTACCCCTTGCGGGTGCAAGGGGAGGCGGGGAGGGGTTTAGATGTCAATCACAAAATGGCTCTCTTTGAGTGCGCTGGTGATTACTCTCGACCAGCTTAGCAAGGCATGGATCACCAGTCACTTTGCCTATGGCGAAAGCTATTACGTTCTCGGCGTATTCAATCTGGTGCTGGTACATAATACCGGTGCGGCGTTCAGTTTTCTCAGCGATGCGGGCGGTATGCAACGCTGGCTGTTCAGCGTCATCGCGATCGTCGCGTCGGTCTGGATAATCTGGTTGTTGCGCAGACATAATGCTCAACCGCTGTTCGCACTGGCATTGAGCATGATACTTGGCGGCGCGCTGGGCAATCTGATCGATCGGATCGCGTATGGTCATGTGGTGGATTTTTTGCAGTTCCACTGGGACGGACATTTTTTCCCCGCATTCAACCTCGCCGATTCCGCGATCACCTGCGGTGCATTTATTTTGATTTTGGACAGTTTCTGGGGGAAACGACATGGAATTGCTGCTGGCTAATCCGCGCGGCTTCTGCGCCGGGGTCGACCGCGCCATCGAGATCGTGGAGCGCGCGCTGGAACTGCACGGTGCACCGATCTACGTGCGCCATGAAGTGGTACACAACAAATTTGTCGTTGATGGCTTGCGCCAAAAAGGCGCGATCTTTATCGAGGATCTCGACGATGTGCCTCGCGGCAGCATCCTGATCTTCAGCGCCCATGGTGTTTCACAGGCGGTGCGCCATGAGGCGGAAGCGCGCGGTCTGACGGTATTCGATGCGACCTGTCCGCTGGTGACCAAGGTGCATATCGAAGTGTCGCGGATGCGCGAGCAGGGCAAGGAGATCGTCATGATCGGTCACGCCGGACACCCCGAAGTGGAAGGCACGATGGGACAGAGCAATGGCGGCATGTATCTGGTGGAATCGCCGGAGCAGGTCGCCGATCTCAAGGTCAAAGACGAGAAAAATCTCTCCTTCGTCACGCAAACCACGTTGTCGATGGACGATGCCAGCACGATCATCGCCGCGCTCAAGACACGCTTTCCGTTCATCACCGGCCCGAAGAAAGACGACATCTGTTATGCCACGCAAAACCGCCAGGATGCGGTGAAGATGCTGGTCAGGCAATGTGATGTGGTGGTCATCGTGGGTTCGCCGAATAGCTCGAACTCCAACCGTTTGCGCGAAGTCGCGGCAAATGTCGGCGTGCCCGCCTATCTGGTGAACGATGCCGGGGAGTTGCTGCCGGAATGGTTTGCCGGCAAGCAGAAAGTGGGTATCAGCGCTGGAGCTTCCGCGCCGGAAGTATTGGTGCAGGGCGTGATCGCCAAACTGGAAAAAATGGGCGGGACAAATGTGATCGAGTTGCAGGGCATCGTCGAGAACGTGGTGTTTCCTTTGCCCAAGACACTTATCCCGATCGCGGTGCGATCCTGAATCAGCACGGACAAGTCGTTAACCCGTGAAACCCGATTTCCTGATCGTCGGCGCAGGCGTGATCGGCCTGACCAGCGCGCGATCACTACTACTTGCCGGGTATCGTGTCACACTGATCGAGCGCGGTTCAGTCGGACAGGAAGCATCATGGGCGGGTGGTGGCATCCTTGCACCATTGTGTCCGTGGGATTACCGGGAGGCCGTTTCGCGTCTCGCGCTGCGCGGCATGGGCATGTTCGGCGAGGCCATTGCCCAGTTGCATGCTGTCACCGGCATCGATCCGGAATATCAACGCTGCGGCATGTTGCTGTTGCCGCCATTTCAGCAGGAACGGGCCGGACTATGGTGTGAGCAGCACCAGTTTGCGTTGCAGCCGGTGGACCTTGCCGACCACTTGCCTGCCCAACAAGGCCAGCCATACCAAAGTAAGGGACTGCTGCTGCCGGATGTCGCGCAAGTGCGCAACCCCCGACTGTTGCATGCGTTGCGTGCCCATGTGGAAATGCTTGGCGGTGTGATCCTGGAGCATCACGAAGTGCAAAAGTTTGAACTGGCCGGCAACCGTATCACCGGACTGCAAACCACGCATGGCATGTTTGGCGCGGATGCATTTATCGTTGCGGCAGGTGCGTGGAGCGGGGCGTTGCTGGGTGAGCACGCGCTCGGCATGGATATCCGCCCGATACGCGGTCAGATCCTGCTGTTCAAGTTCAATGCGCCGCCGTTCCAACAAATCCTGCTCAAGGAAAATCTGTATTTCATTCCGCGCCGCGACGGCCATGTGCTGGTGGGCAGCACGCTGGAAGATGTCGGCTTCGACAAGTCCACCACCATCGAGGCGCGCGACAACCTGTTGCAACGGGTGGGCGAGATCTTCCCGGATTGGCATGATCGTCTCCCGGTGAAGCATTGGGCCGGTTTCCGCCCCGGTTCACCGGACAACATCCCCACCATCGGACGTCACCCGCATCTGACCAACCTCTATGTCAACAGCGGACATTTCCGCTACGGCGTGACCATGTCACTGGCCAGTGCGGAATTGCTGCGCAATGAGATCGAATGCGAGCCGCAACCGTTGCCGGTGGAGGAATACCGCTGGCACTAACCGCAACGCCTCCTCTATAATCATCAGCGACATTGCTGGAGTAGCTCAGTTGGTAGAGCAACGCACTCGTAACGCGTAGGTCGGAGGTTCGATTCCTCTCTCCAGCACCATCAGTGGCATTATTTCCATAGTTAAATTCCAGCATGATCGATATCAAGAAAATCAGTCGTCATCGCACCCTTATAATTACAGTCACTCTGATCGTGCTGTGGAATATGGCGGCCTGGGTAATCGCAGAACGCAACTTCCTGTCCAGGGCCGATGCGTTGATAGAGCAGGAGACCAGGGTCTCTCAGGAACGTGCAGCTGACTTGGCTGACAGCATTAGAAGATATTTGAATCACCTGCATGGCATTCCCGATCTGCTATCCAAATTCTTGCGCGTCAAATGGGCCGTATCCCGATTTGGTGCGGACGTTGCTCCTTCATCACTGCCGCTCGAAACCCGAATCAAACGCTGGACTGCTAACCCTGCCTTAAACGATTTAAGCCAGTACCTGCTGTTAGCCGCGAAGAGCCTTGATGCTGACCTGGTCTACGTGGTCAATGCAGCGGGGGACTGCATTGCGGCCAGCAATTGGGATACGCCGGGAACCAGCATAGGCACTAATTTTGCTGAACGTGAATTCTTCAAAAAAAATAAAAACGGTCAGCGCGGAATGCAATATGCGGTCGGCAAGACCACCCATATTCCCGGGATATATATGGCGACCCCGGTGGTCGTCGATGGGGTGTTCCTTGGCTCTGTGGTCGCCAAGGCTGACGTGCCTAAAATGTCATATTTGATCAAACAGTGGGATGCCTTTGTCGCGGATTCCAATGATGTCATCATACTGGCCCGCAACAAGGAATTTGAGATACATGCGCTTCCTGATGCATCCGTTCACCGGTTGACCGAGCAGGAAAGATTCGATCGATACCGCAGAGACAGTTTCCCGACCTTGAAGATCGCGGCGTGGGGAGATCAAAGATTCCCCACCTTGAAACAGGTCGAAGATGGGAATTCGCCGCATATACTCGCGGTAAACGAACTGTCCGAATACGGCCTCCATATTTATATTGACAGCGAAGTTGCCGCGATTCCATTGCTGAGCCGGGACCGTTTCTGGTTTGCTCTGCTGATCGGCGCTTTAGGCAGTTTGCTGATACTGGGCGCTGGAGGAACGGTACATTATTTCCAGTCGATCATGAGATCCAGGGCGCAACTCTGGAGGCAGGCCAATTTCGACACGCTTACCGGCCTGCCCAATCGCGATATGTTTCAAGACCGTCTGGCCCAGGAAATAAAAAAATCGAAACGATCCGGCCAGCCGCTGGCGTTGTTGCTGATCGACCTCGATCGTTTCAAGGAGGTGAATGACACGCTGGGGCATGATATGGGTGACATCCTGTTGCAGGAAGCTGCGCATCGTATCGTCGTCTGCGTGCGTGGGTCGGATACGGTGTCACGTTTGGGTGGCGATGAGTTTACCATTGTGCTGGCGCAGCTTGCAGATTTCGGGCACGCCGAGGACGTCGCCCGGAAGATCATCGCCAGGCTGGCTGAGCCTTTCCATCTGCGAGGTGAAGTCACTCATGTGACAGCCAGCCTTGGTATCACGTTGTATCCGAATGACGCCAGCGACATCGATGACTTGATAAAAAATGCCGATCAGGCGATGTATGCAGCCAAGAGTAACGGCCGCAACGGATTCAGTTATTTCACGGCTTCGTTACAACAGGCAGCGCAAAAGCGCTTGCACCTGACCAACGACTTGCGTGCCGCTTTGGCGGGAAACCAATTCAGAGTCTATTTTCAACCTATCATAGAGTTATCGACCGGACGGGTCAACAAGGCAGAAGCTTTGCTGCGCTGGATGCACCCGGTGCATGGCATGATCAGCCCGCTGGATTTCATCCCGCTTGCCGAGGAGACCCGGTTCATCATCGATATCGGCAGATGGGTACGAAACGAGTCGGCTGTCTGGTGCAAGCGCTGGAATGACGCAAGCCCGGAAGGATTTCAGGTCAGCATAAACAAGTCACCCGTCGAATTCATGGATGAAAGCACCAGCAGCAGCATAGCAACGTTTCTCGATGAAGTGCATGGACAGAACTTGTCCGGGAAAAACTTCGTCTTCGAGATCACTGAAGGACTGCTGCTGAATACGGTTATGATTGTCACAAACAAATTGATGGAACTTCGGGATGCGGGAATCCAGGTGGCGATCGATGATTTTGGCACCGGGTATTCCACGCTATCCTACCTCAAGAAATTCGACATCGATTACCTCAAGATCGATAAATCCTTTATTCACAACCTTGAGCAAGACCCGGATGACCTGGTGTTGTGTGAAGCGATCATCGTTATGGCACACAAACTGGGATTAAAGGTGGTTGCAGAAGGAGTGGAAACCGAACAGCAGCGGGATCTGCTGATTCGCGCCAACTGTGACTATGCGCAGGGCTACTTATACTCCAGAGCCGTGCCGCCTGAACAATTCGAGACATGGTTGAAGGACAGGAATCGGAAATAATCCCAGCTTGTGTACCCCATAACGAGGGCGATCTTCTCATGATTATTAGACAGACTGGATTGACAGGCAGATTTCTGCGGAGCGGACCGGAACAGCCTGTCCGCGTTTGAGTCTATGAAGCTTGGCAGGGAGTTTGCATGACCGTTGCACTGAACGATAAACGCAAGACTATCATTCGCTACCTTTTGTTGCTGGCCGGGCTAGTGTTGCTGGCGCTGGCAGTCTGGTACTTCACGCGCCCGGCACCGATTGCTGTGCAACTGACCAAGGTCGAGCGCGGCATGGTGGAAGCGACGGTGAGCAACACCCGGGCAGGCACGGTCAAGGCTTGCCGGCGCGCCAAGCTGGCCGCTCCGGCAGGTGGGCAGATCGCGCACCTGTTGGTGAAGAAGGGTCAGCGCGTCAAGACCGACCAGGTGCTGCTGGAGCTGTGGGACGATGATCTGCAGGCGCAGCTGCAACTGTCGGAACAGCAGCTCAAGACAGTGACATCGCGTATCGAAGAGGTTTGCACCATCGCCGATCAGAGCAGCAAGGCAGCCGAGCGTGCCCGACAGTTGCGCGACAGTGGTTTTATTTCGGCAGACGGCCTTGAGCGCGCCGAATCGGAAGCGAAATCCAGACAGGCAGCCTGTTCGACATCACGCAGCGAGATCGCGCAGAGCCGTTCGCGCGTGGAGGTGGCGCGCGCCGGATTGCAGCGCTTGATACTGCGTGCACCGTTCGATGGCATCGTGGCCGACATCAGCGGAGAGTTGGGCGAATACGCCACCCCTTCTCCACCCGGTATTCCGACGCTGCCCGCGATCGATCTTATCGACGATAGCTGCCTGTTCGTCAGTGCGCCGATAGACGAGGTGGATGCCGCCAATATCAAGGTGGGTCAACCCAGCCGCATCACGCTGGATGCGATCAAGGGCAAGACCTTTGCCGGCAAGGTCAAGCGTGTCGCACCCTATGTGCTGGAACTTGAAAAACAGGCGCGCACCGTGGAAGTCGAGGTGGAGTTCGTCGAATCGCCCAGCCAGGAAAATCTGCTGGTCGGCTACAGTGCCGATGTCGAGATCGTGCATGACGCTCATGCGAACGTGCTGCGCATCCCCACGCAAACCCTGCTGGAAGGCAAGCGTGTGCTGCTCTACCGCACCGATGGATCACTCGAGGAGCGTACCGTGACGACGGGCCTGTCCAACTGGGAACAAGCCGAGATCACCGCCGGGCTGAACGAAGGCGACCAGATCGTGATGTCCCTGGACCGTGTCGGAGTGAAGGCCGGGGCGCGGGTGCAGCCTGAAGTGGAAAAAGCGGTTAAATGATTGTGCGAAGCGGCAGAAAAATATAGCGCTTTCCGCGAACGAGAAAAATAAGGGGGTTTTATGGTTGCGCGCACCATGTATGAAATTGAAATTCGACATGAAGGCCTCGGCAAATATCGTCACATCCGAGGTTCGGATCGACATGTGGTTATACAAAAAGCAGAGGCACAAAAACGAGCGTGGGAAGACGCATGGTACAAAAAACAGGCAATTGAAGATAAATATAAACAGCGCTTATTCGCTATGAATGCAAAGGAGGCGGCTCGTCAGCAAGCTGCCGAGCAGACCGATGAAGCACAAGCTGTGTTGGAGTCTTTGCGTAATACAATTAATCACACTTTGAGTATTAACGATGCGATTGATTGGGAAAGCTTAAAAGAGGTCAATCCATTTCGACAGGCCAGTCCAATAATGTCTACTATACCTAAGCCTGTATTTGAAGCGGTTCCTACAGAACCGTTAAAGGAGATGCGGCAGTATCAACCTCGACTTGGCCTGCTGGGTTGGTTGATTCCTTCGATTAGAACTCGCCGTATCTATGCCGCAGATAAATTATTTGAAGTAGAACACCAAGCATGGCTGCTTGCTAAGCGACAAGCGGATGAGCTCAATACTGTAAAACAGAGCAGTTATGAGTTAGATATTGAAAAACTTGAAAAGAAATTCGAGGGTGAATGTCTGAAATATGACGAAAAGCGAAAAGAGTATTTCACACGGCAGAAGGAAAGCAATGACGCCTTAGATATTAAAAAGACAGAATATTTAGCCGGAAAACAGGGAGCCATTATTGACTACTGCGAATTGGTATTGGCTAACTCTGAATACCCGGAGTCGTTCCCAAAAGAGTTTGACATTGAGTATCTGCCGGACACCAAAATGCTTCTCGTGGATTATGCATTGCCATCGCGTGAACAAATTCCATCCTTGAAGGAAGTGAAATACATCCAGACCAAAAATGAATTTAAAACGGTGTTTCTTTCCGACAAGGAACTGGATGCTCTTTATGACGAGTTGATTTACCAGATCAGCTTGCGCACGCTTCATGAGCTGTTTGAAGCCGATGTTGTAAATGTTCTGGATGCCATCGTACTTAACGGTCTGGTGACTGGAATTGAAAAGGCGACTGGGAACACCGTTACAAATTGCATTCTTTCTATTCAGGCAAGCAAAGATGAGTTTATGGCAATAAAGCTAGCTAATGTTGATCCCAAAGTCTGTTTTAAGGCCCTCAAGGGAGTGGGAAGTAGCAAGCTTCACAGTATGGTTGCAGTGGCGCCGATCCTTAAGATCAACAAGGAGGATCGCAGGTTCGTAGATGGATACGCTGTAGTTGGAAATATGGATAGTTCAACGAATCTAGCCATGATGGATTGGGAGGATTTTGAACATTTAATTCGCGAGTTGTTCGAGGAGGAGTTCAGGCAAGGTGGTGGCGAAGTAAAAATAACTCAAGCAAGCCGTGATGGAGGAGTGGATGCGGTCGCCTTTGACCCAGACCCAATTCGGGGCGGTAAAATTGTTATTCAGGCAAAGCGCTATACAAATACCGTCAGTGTCTCAGCGGTACGCGATTTGTATGGAACGGTTATGAACGAAGGTGCAACCAAAGGTATTCTCGTTTCTACCGCCAATTATGGCCCGGATGCTTATGAGTTTGCCAAGGGGAAACCGCTGACATTATTGAATGGCGCGAATCTTTTACACTTATTGGAAAAACACGGACACAGAGCAAGAATTGACTTGCAAGAAGCAAAGAGAATGCTTGCTTGATAGGTGTAATTTACCCCGCACCAAATGGTTAATGCCGTTATATTTTTGGCACTTTTGACCAATGAATTCCAACGGAGCAGCATTTGAATGATAGCTCTTAGCCAAGTCAGCCGCACCTTTGCCGTCGGCGATCAGCAGGTCACCGCGTTGAGCGGCATCGATCTGAACATCGCGGCGGGAGATTATGTTTCCATCATGGGTCCGTCCGGTTCCGGGAAGTCCACGCTGCTCAATCTGATCGGCCTGCTGGATCGGCCCAGTTCCGGCACATACAAACTGGATGGCGGCAACGTCACCGCGCTGGATGATGTGCAGCAGGCCAGGGTGCGCAGCGAAAAGATCGGCTTCGTGTTCCAGTCGTTCCATCTGGTGCCGCGTCTGACCGCCGCGATGAACATCGAATTGCCATTGATACTGGCGGGCATCCCTCCCGCCGAACGCAAAGCGCGCGTGGTGAAGTTGCTGGAAAACTACGGACTGACCGATCGTGCCGATCATCGCCCCGATCAACTTTCCGGCGGGCAGCGCCAGCGTGTGGCGATCGCGCGCGCCACCAGCATGCATCCCGCAGTCTTGTTGGCCGACGAGCCAACCGGCAATCTCGATCAAACCACCGGCAAGGAAGTGATGAATCTGCTCGAGCAATTGGTCGCGCAACAAGTGGCTCTGATCGTGGTCACGCACGATCCGGTCATCGGCGGTCGTGCGATGCGGCAGCTGCATATGGTGGATGGACAGATCATCAATGAGACAAGCAAAGGGGAATCCCGGTGAGGCTGATCGATGTCGCGCAGTTCGCGTCCGGCAGCTTGCGCGGCAGCCCGACACGCACTCTGTTGATGATACTGGCGATGTCCATCGGCGTCGCGGCGGTGGTGGTGCTCACCGCGCTGGGCGAGGGTGCGCGCCGCTATGTGGTCAATCAATTCGCCTCGCTCGGCACCAACCTGGTGATCGTGTTGCCCGGTCGCACCGAGACGGCGGGCATCGGGCCCGGCATGCTGCTCGGGCAGATACCGCGCGAGATCACGCTGGACGATGCGGAGGCGATCCTGCGCAGCCGGGCCGTCAAGCGCATCGCGCCGCTGACCGTAGGTTCCGCCACGCTCTCGCGTGACGCGCTGAACCGCGAAGTGGTGGTGCTCGGCTCGACGTCCGACTTGCTGGAAGTGCGGCACATGAGTCTGGGTATCGGAAGATTCCTGCCGGCGGGCGACATCCGCGAGAGCGCTTCGGTGTGCGTGCTGGGCAACCAGATGAAGCGAGAATTGTTCGGCAATGAACAGGCGATCGGTCAGTGGGTGCGGCTCGGCGACCGGCGGTTTCGTGTCATCGGGGTGCTGGCGGCACAAGGGGAATCGATGGGCATGCGCACCGACGAGCTGGTGATCATTCCGGTCGCCTCCGCACATCAATTGTTCAACACGTCGGGCCTGTTCCGCATCCTGATCGAGGCACAGAGCCGCGATGTGATAGAACAGGCCAGGCATGATGCCGAAGAGATCATGTTCCAGCGCCACGGCGGTGAAAAGGATGTGACGGTGATCACGCAGGATGCCGTGCTCGCCACCTTCGACCGGATACTCACCGCGCTGACGATGGCCGTGGGCGGCATCGCCGCGATCAGCCTGGCCGTGGCGGGAGTGCTGATCATGAATGTGATGCTGATCGCTGTGGCGCAGCGAGTCAAGGAGATCGGCCTGCTCAAGGCGCTGGGTGCGCCGGGCAAG
>JBDTPM010000382.1:0-5833 GCA_039932695.1 Gallionella sp.
CTGGTATTTTCCATTCACAACCATGGTTACGCCGTTGGCATATTTCATGTTCACGCGAACCGGAACACAATCCATGAACGCCATAGATGCCAATCAGGCGCTGTTTGGTTACCGCCAGGTCAAGCCTGTCGATACTGTGCTGGTTCGGGCCGGTCTGGAAGGATTCCTGATGACCCTGATCGTGATCATTTTATGCATAGGTGGCGGATTGTTCGGACTTGATATCGTTCCCGCCGATCCCCTGTTGGCTCTGGCGGCGTTCTGCGGGCTGTGGCTGACCGGTTTGGGATTCGGGTTGATAATGTCGGTATCCAGCGAACTGATACCGGAAATAGGTAAATTCATCGATCTGTTCATGACACCCCTGTACTTTTTCTCCGGTGTCTTGTTCCCTGTCAGCATCGTGCCGCACCCCTACTACGACTGGCTCCTGCTCAATCCCCTCATTCACGGCCTGGAAGCCGTCCGCCTGGCTTTTGCGCCTGACTATCGTGTCATACCCGAGCTCAGCATTTCATATCTCTACGGCTTTGCGCTGGTAACCATTTTTTTCGGGCTGGCCCTGCACAACCGCTTTGCGGCAAGATTGGTCACACAATGATCATCGTAGAAGACGTACACAAGCGTTACCGAACCGACCACGGTCCGGGCAAATGGGTCTTGCGTGGCGCTTCTTTCACGATACCACCCAAGCTCAATGTAGGTCTGGTGGGAAGCAACGGAGCGGGAAAATCCACCTTGTTGCGTTTGATCGGCGGTGTCGATCAGCCAACCCGGGGACACATCGAACGCCGTTGTCGTGTCTCATGGCCCATGGGCTATGGTAGCGCTTTGCAGGGTTCGCTCACCGGCCGGCAGAATGCCAAGTTCGTGTGCCGGATTCACGGCCATGAGGCAGATATTCCCGATCGCATCGCCTATGTTCAGGACTTCGCCGAAATTGGTGCAGCCTTCGACGAGCCGATCAAAACTTACTCGACCGGCATGAGATCACGGCTGCAGTTTGCGCTCTCGCTGGCAATCGATTTTGACGTTTACATTTCGGATGAAGTCACCTCCGCAGGCGACGTTGCCTTCAGGGCAAAAGCGGCGGCAGCCTTCGAAAAGTTGATTGGCCGCGCCAGTATCGTCATGGTTTCGCACGCCGAGGGTATATTGAAACAATTCTGTACCGCAGGGATCTGGCTCAATGAAGGTCATGCGTATTGGTTCGATGATATCAATGACGCACTTCGCGAATACAAGAAGAGCCAGTCAAACACCCAAATCGCCAATCCCTTGCCTCAACAGGCATCAGAAAATCAGCAACAAATAGCTTTGGAGATTGAAAAAGCAAAGCAGAGTGATGCTGCACTGGCTATCCTGAAAAAGGGCAAGGATGGCGCCCCTGAAACGGTCGATCACGAAGAAGGCATCAGAATCATTCTGTTCGCCAGACAGATGGGAATGGAATTAGTCAGTCGGGGACAGATAACCGGGCTTGGTTATCAACCCAAGCTGAACGCAACCCCGGTATTAAGGAAATATTGGGAGTCGCCCAATCCTAACAATCAACACGTCGATTTTTTCGATTTGCATAGCCAGTGCGTGAAAGCAGAGAACATTAAATGATTCGACCTATATTCCAAGGTACCCAAACGGTTGCAAGATTGGCTGACTGGGTCAAAGGCTGGCTGGTCCCCACACTGCTTCGCCGCCGCGTCTTTGGCGCCGCCTTCATCGCTTCTGTTCTGGCAGTGATCTATTGGGGGCTTGTTGCTTCGGATCTGTATGTATCCGAAGCGCACGTCATCATCGCGCGCACCGATATGTCAAGCGGCGGCAGCCAGTCCGGCAGCATGATCGGGGGCATCAGCAGCAGCAACTCGGCAGAGTTCATTGCCTCCCAGCTCTGGCTGCGCGACTATTTGCTTTCCGTGGACATGATGAACACCCTCGATGCCCGCCTGAACCTGCGAGCCCACTTTAGCGACTGGCATCGGGATCCACTCTCCCGCATGTGGTTCGAAGACATTTCAATGGAGAAATTTCACAATTATTATCTTTCCCGGGTAAGCGTGGAATTGGACAACAACAGTGGCGCTCTGGTGATCCAGGCGCAAGGCTACGATCCCAGGATGGCTCATGCCATCGCCGCCATGATGGTGAAAGAAGGCGAAAACTACATGAACGCTATGGCCCGACAGATGGCCGAAGAACAGTTGTCATTTCTGGAAAAGCAAGTCGACAACATCAAGGAACGTGACTTGCAGGCTCGCCAACTCGTTCTGAATTTTCAAAACCGGAAAGGAATGGTTTCTCCGCTCACCACGGCAGCCAGCATCGATACCGTGGTGAACGGCCTGGATGCACAGCGTACTGCGTTACAGGCCAGCCGCAATGCCCTGCTCGCTTATCTGATGCCGAACAGCCCCAGCGTCCTTGTCCTCGATCAACAGATCGCCGGCATCGAAAAACAGATGAATACCGAAAGGGCAAGGCTGGCCTCACCCGGCGGCAAGATGTTGAACATTACCGCAGAAGAATTCCAGCGCCTGCAAATGAACGTCGAACTGATCGATGCGACTTACAAAGCCGCCCTCACTGCCTTGGAAACGGGACGGGTGCAGGCAGCACTTACCATGAGGAAAGTGTTCATACTGCAAGCCCCCACCAAGCCACAGTATCCGCTCGCACCACGCCGAATATATAATACCGTGGTATTTATTCTGGCCATGCTAATGCTTGTAGGTATCGTGTATCTGCTCGCCGCCATCATCCGCGACCACAAGGACTGATCCCATGACACGAATTCCGTTTTCATTCATGAGCACAAAAAGCGCAATGACACCATTCAAGGATGAAAAAGTTGGCGCTATCCTGGCTCCGGCCAGGGCATGTATCCTTGGGTTAGCCCTGTTCTGTCTTGCTGCAATCATGCCCAATGCGATCGCTGCCAACCTTAGCGCCGCCCAGGCAGCGGCCCTGAATTCTGTTTTGTCCGGGCAATCTGCCTCAGCTTTGACTGCGGCAATATCGGGTGGCAAAGCGCCGGCTGTTTCTGCGGCACCGGTACCACTTGGATCGCCGGCTTCAGACACGCAAGGTTCTATATCTGCCTTATCCCCGCAAGCACCGCAACTCACTTACTACATCGCCAATCAAAACAGCAACGTGTTCGGGGCCAACCTTTTCACCGGAGCCTTCACGCGTCTTGGATCAACCCAGTTCAACCCGGACTATGCCGTTGCCCTGGGTGACAGCATCCAGGTGCGTCTGTGGGGCAGCTTCCAATTCGACTCGATCCTCAATGTTGACCCCGAGGGCAATATTTTTGTGCCCAATGTTGGGCCGGTTCGGGTACTGGGCGTGCGTAATCAGGATCTTCAACGCGTAGTTGAGCTGGCAATTGGTAAAGTGTATCGCTCAAATGTGCTGAGTTATTCCACGCTTGCGGCAGCCCAGCCGGTACGCGTATTCGTCGGTGGCTATGTCAACCTTCCCGGCATGTATAGCGGCACCAGCATGGACAGCCTGCTGAATTATCTTGATCAGGCCGGCGGCATAGACCCGGCCCGGGGTTCTTTCCTGAACGTACAGGTCAAGCGTGGCAGCCTGATCCGCGCCACGTTCAATCTATATGACTTTCTGCTGCAAGGGCATATGCCGATCATCCAATTGGCTGACGGCGATGTCATTCTTGTTACCACTCGCCAGAGCACCATCACGGTGTTCAGTCTGGCTGAAAACCCCAATCTTTTCGAGTTCATGGGGCCTACCATCACAATGGCCGAAATCATCAAGCTGGCCAAACCTTTTCCACAGGCCAACCATGTCATGGTGACACGCAACAATGCCAGCCTGATACAGAACACCGAGTACTACCCGCTGGATGAAGCCATTCAAGTGAATCTGCAAAACGGCGATACGATCCAATTTACCTCCGACAAAAAAATCGGCACCATCAGCGTGAGGGTGCAAGGCGAACATGAAAGCCCCATGGCCTACGTAATGCCCCACGGGGCAAGGTTGGGCGATCTCATGAAGAAAATAAAATTTTCAGACCAGTCTGACGCGTCCAATATCCAACTGTTTCGCCAGAGCGTGCAAGCCAGACAAACACAGCAATTGCAGTCCTTGCTGCAAAGCTTGCAGGCCAACATCCTTACCGCCCGATCCGGCACCGCTGCGGAAGCAAGCCTGCGCACTCAGGAGGCGGCACTGATGCTGCAATGGGTGGATCGCGCCAAACAGATCCAACCCACCGGCCAGGTGCTTATCGCCCAATCTGCCAAACGAGACGACTTGCTCCTGGAAAATGGCGACGTCATCAACATCCCGACCAAAGACGGCCTGGTGATGGTGAGCGGTCAAGTGCTTTTCCCGACCACGATTGCTTTCGATGCCGGCATGAACCTCGATGATTACATCCGGCGCTGCGGTGGTTATACGCAGGGTCCTGATGTTGCGCGCATCATTGTCGCCCACCGAGATGGCAGTTTCAGCGACACCACGGGCAAGAGCTCCTTCAATGCCAAAGCCGAGATACGTGAAGGCGATGCAATCATGGTGCTGCCATATGTCGATCCAAAATCAAGGCAGTTCTGGCTGGAGATGACCCAGATCATCTCCCAGGTTGCCATAAGCGCGAAGATCGTTTTGGGATTATGAAATTTTTCACGACAAGTGGAAGCAACCATGTAATTTTTGCAAAAGTGACATAGCCATAAATTTATGATCAGGCCGAAAGCTTCAGAATAATGATGGTGGCTGAACATACAGCCATGCTTCCAGATAATGGCGATTCGATTTCGGCCTTGCATGGGGAGGTGCCAACCGCAAACCACACTTTTCTGGTTTCGATCCCATTGCCCTTTCGCCTGCCGACCCGGATATATGGTGCAATGCTTGCTATCTGGCACCTTCGACCGGCCTTGCAACGGCGCTTCCCGCTTCACAAAGGCAAACCCAGGGATTTTGTGCGTTTTCTGGCATGGTGCGCCGGTGATGGCCGGCGTCAATTCGCCATCTTGCGTTCAATCTCGGAATGGGAGACTGCCCTCTCTCAGCGGATCGAGTTGCCCGAAATCGCGGGTGATTTTTGGGCGAATGGGTTTTCAGTCGATATGTTCTTGTACGGCGTGGCTATGTATCGATATACCCTGGGCTCCATGTTTTATCAAGGCAATGTCCGCCACCGTATCGCATGCGATTACTGGCGCGGCGCGCGCCACAAACGCTTTCAGCCATCACCTGCGCAATGGCAATGCAGGTTTCTCGCAAAGCGATTCGACAGCCTGAGGTCGTTCATAGATACCATCCTGCTCAAAAAGAACGATGCCGGAAAAGATGACATTCAACTTTGCGAAGAATTTGGCTTGTCAGATATCCGCCATATTTTCGAGGCATCGCACAAGAGTGCTTATTGTGACTTAACAATTCAACAACCTCGCGAAGATGCTGTTCAAATGCCAGAGGGTATCCGCGGGTTTCCCTTCCAGCTTCCATTGACAGTGATCCGTTCCATAACGTGGGTACTCGCACGGCTCAACGGCCTGCCGACAGAATCCCGGTTATCCGGTGTCACAAACCTCATCCCGATTGGGAGACAACCATTGTCTCGCTTGGCTTATCCCTTCGGGGTCAACCTGTTCGGCTATGCAAACGGTGAGATCGGTATTGGTGAGGACGTCAGAATGGTCGCCCTTGCGTTGAAAACCCAAAATATCCCCTTCTGCATCGTCAATGTAAAACTCGGTTCAAACGTGTCACAGCAGGACACCAGCGTCGAAAAATGGATCGTCAACGAGCCTCTTTACGCAATCAATATATTCTGTACAACCGGCATCGAGCA
>JBDTPM010000383.1:0-3553 GCA_039932695.1 Gallionella sp.
CCCTTGTCAGGGGAGGGTGTTGCCGCTCCTCCCCTGACAAGGGGAGGCTGGGAGGGGTTGGGATGGGTTAGTTTTTTATCCAAGTTTTCCAGGCCAGCCACAACTTGCGCAGCGGGGTCAGTGAGACGCGTTCTTTCAGGACATGGCAGCCGCTGGCGACCACTTCATCCAGCGTCGCGCGGTAGATCTCCGCCATGATCAGGCCGGTGCGTTGTGCCTTGCGATCCGTTGCGGGGAGATGTTCGAATGCTTGCTGGTAATAGCGCTGTGCGCGCTCTATCTGAAACAGCATCAGCTTTTGAAAGTTTTCCGATTCGCGCGCATTCAGGATATCGGCTGCCGTGACACCGAACTGTTGCAGCTCGTCCATCGGCAGATAGATGCGGTTGCGTCGAGCATCTTCGCCGACATCGCGGATGATGTTGGTGAGCTGGAAGGCGATGCCGAGGTCGTGGGCGTATTTCAGCGTGCGGCGGTCGCTGTAGCCGAAGATCTCCACCGACAGCAATCCGACCACCGATGCGACGCGGTAGCAATACAGTTGCAGCGACTTGAAATCCTGATAACGCGGATGGTCGAGGTCCATTTCCATGCCGTCGATGATCTCCAGCAGGTGCTCCTGTGCCAGATTGAATTGCCGTACCACCGGAACCAGGGCCTGCGCGACCGGATGCTGCGGCTTGCCATCATAGATCTCCGCGACCTGAGCACGCCACCAGTTGAGCGTGGTGCGCGCCACTTGTTCATCAGAACATTCGTCCACCACATCATCCACCTCGCGGCAGAAGGCGTACAGCGCGGTGATCGCGCGGCGCTTGTCCGGCGGCAGGAACATGAAGCTGTAGTAGAAGCTGGAGCCGCTGGCGGCGGCTTTGTCCTGGCAGTATTGATCTGGATCCATGTCGGTTTTCAAATAAGTTCGAAGTGCTTGAACCCCTCCAAACCTCCCCTTGTCAGGGGAGGCTGCGCAATCACCTCCCCTGACAAGGGGAGGCCGGGAGGGGTTGGTGTTAAAACGGCGCGCTCTTGGCCAGCATGATAACCCAGTCGAACGGGCGCAACACCGGGCGGCGGCAGAACATGTCGTACTGCGCATTTTCCAATTTGGAGAGTATGCGCAAGCCGCCCGCGATGATCATGCGCATCTCCAGCCCGATGCGTCCGGTGAGTATGCTGCCCAGGGGTGCACCGGTCATCATCATGGTGCGTGCGCGATCCACCTGGAAATGCATCAGCTTTCGCCACGCGTCGTCTGCATTGCCTTGCGCGATCTGCGCCTCGTTCACGCCGTATTGCTCCATTTCATCCAGCGGCAGATAGATGCGGTCGATCGCGTAGTCCTTCGCGACATCCTGCCAGAAATTGATGAGCTGCAAGCTGGTGCAGATCGCATCAGAATATGCGATGTTGACCGGTGTGGCTTCGCCATACAGATGCAGCAGCAAGTTCCCGACCGGATTGGCCGAGCGGCGGCAGTAGTCCAGTAGTTCATCGAAGTTGGCGTAGCGCTTCTTCACCACGTCTTGCGAGAAGGCATCGAGCAGATCGTGGAATGGCTGCATCGGCAATCCGTGTTGCCGTATTGCTTCGCCAAGGTTGATGAACAATGGGGTGTGCGGTGTTTCATCTTCGGCGACACGTGCCAATTCGGCGCGGAATTCGTCGAGCCTTTGCAGACGTTCCTCGTTTGGCATTTCGCCCTCATCGGCGATGTCGTCCGCCGCACGGGCGAAATGGTAGATCGCCGCGACCGGCTTGCGCAGCCGCTTGGGCATCAGGATGGAGGCGACAGGAAAGTTTTCGTAGTGATCGACCGACATGAATCAGGACAAATCGTTCTTGTGCAACATGAACACGAACCCATCACCCGCGCTGACATCCAGCCAGGTGAACGGCAGGTCGGGGTAGGCGGCTTCAAGCACATCGCGGTTGTGGCCGATCTCCACGATCAGCAGGCCGTTCGCTGTGAGATGCTGAGCAGCTTTCTTGAGAATGATACGCGTCGCATCGAGTCCGTCATGCCCGCTGCCAAGCGCCATTTTTGGTTCGTGCAGATATTCCTGCGGAAGCGCGTTGACTGATTCGGCATCGACATAGGGAGGGTTGCTGATGATCAGGTCGTATTGCTTGCCATTGAGCTTGGCGAAAAGATCGGATTCGATCAGGTTCACGCGATCTTGCAGTCCGTAGTCGGCTGCGTTGCGTTCGGCGACCGCGAGTGCGCCCGGCGACAAATCCACCGCGTCAACATTGGCGTTTGGAAAAGCATGTGCGGCAATGATCGCAAGGCAGCCGCTACCGGTGCACAGGTCGAGCACGTTATTGATCTCATCCGGCTCGGCGATCCACGGGCTGAGACGCTCGAGCAGTAATTCGGCGATAAACGAGCGCGGCACGATGACGCGTTCATCCACGTAAAAGCTGAAATCTCCGAGGATCGCCTGATGGGTCAGATAGGCGGCAGGGATGCGCTTTTCGACGCGCTGTTGGATGATGCCTAACACTGCTGCACGCTCGCTGTCGATCAGACGCGCATCAAGGAACGGTTCCAGCCTGTCCAGCGGCAGCTGCAGCGTATGCAGGATCAGATAGGCGGCCTCGTCATAGGCATCATTGCTGCCATGACCGAAAAACAGTTTGGCCTGATTGAAGCGGCTTACCGCGAAGCGCAGGTAATCGCGAAGCGTGTGCAGGTTTTGTGTGGCCGCTGAGGAATAATCGCTCATTTGCAAAGCAGATTTTCAAGCGTGCGCTGGTAAGTGAGCTTGAGCGGCTCGATATCGGCAACACCGACGCACTCGTTGAGTTTGTGTATCGTCGCATTCAACGGACCGAATTCGATGACCTGCGGGCAGATGTCGGCGATGAAGCGCCCGTCCGAGGTGCCGCCGGTGGTGGACAGTTCCGGGGTGATACCGTAGCACTGTTCGATCGCTCGGCTGATCGCTGCCACCAGGCTGCCCTTGGCGGTGAGATAGGGCTTGCCGGACAATTCCCACTTCAAATCGTAGCTCACGCCGTGCTTGTCCAGGATCGCATGCACCTTGTCCTTCAGGCCCTGCTCGGTGCTGGCGGTGGAGAAGCGGAAGTTGAACAGTATCTCTACCGTGCCGGGGACGACATTGGTCGCGCCGGTGCCGCCATTGATGTTGGAGATCTGCCAGGAGGTGGGCGGAAAATATTCGTTGCCATTGTCCCAGGTGGTGGCGGCCAGCTCCGCGATCGCCGGTGCGACCATGTGGATCGGATTCTTCACCAGGTGCGGATAGGCGATGTGGCCCTGGATGCCCTTGGCGATCAGTGTGCCGGACAGCGAACCGCGCCGTCCGTTCTTGATCATGTCGCCGACCTTTTTGTTCGAGGTGGGTTCGCCGACGATGCAATAGTCTATCGTCTCGCCGCGTGCGCGCAACGCTTCCACCACCCGCACCGTGCCGTCCACCGCGACTCCCTCTTCGTCGGAGGTGATCAACAAGGCGATCGAGCCCTTGTGATCAGGATGCTGCGCGATGAATGCTTCGATCGCGGTGATGAACGCCGCGATCGAGGTCTT
>JBDTPM010000384.1:0-6007 GCA_039932695.1 Gallionella sp.
CGTGCGCGAAGTATTGAGCTGTGTCAGTTGTGCCGCGAGCTATAAAATCATGCCGCTGGAGTTACGCCTCCATCGTGTGCTGAACGTTCCTATTCCAAGAAAGTGTGCCGATTGTCGACGAAAGGAGCGTTTCGTCCGTACCGGCCTGTTCAAGTATCCCGGTTCCGAGGAGGGCTTGCAGAGCCTCACCACAATGGACTATGTCAATTTTACCGAAGCCGCCAACTTTCTGTTGCTGGAGCGTTTCCCCAACACCACTTATACTCTGAACGTAGGCCCTTTTACTCAGGCACAGTTCCAGAACGGCTCCAACATCAACGCCTTTACCGCACCGGTCGGCGGCTTCCGCGACACGGGCGTCCAGGTGTTCGATAGCTTTGACATGGGCAAGGACTGGAATTTGTCCTACGCAGCGATGGTCGGCCAGGGCAGCGGGGTCCAATCCGACAACATCGATGGCAAATATGACACCTACCTTTATCTGTCAAGCGAGAAGAATCTCGCCAGCACCGGTCCGGCGAATGGCTTGAAGTTCTTTGCCTGGAACCAGTCTGGTCAACGCCTGGTGGATGTGACGAATGATGCCACAGCAAATCGCAAACTCTATGATAGGAAACGTTCTGGTGTGGGCGTGAAATACATGGCCAAGCCCTACCGTGTCACCGCCGAGTACATCACCGCCAACGGCATGATCTTTGAAGGTCCGGACAAGCCCAGCTATTATTTCGCGTTCCCGGCAAATGCCACGGGCGCCAACAACGGGGCCGATGCCAAGGCCAGAGGCTGGTATCTGGACGGCGGCTGGTACATTCCTAACACAAAGTGGGAACTGGATGCTCGCTACGACATTCTGGATGCCAATATAGGCCGTGGTGATGAACACAAGTTCAGCAAATGGACATTGGGGACGCAGTACCTTATCAATCCCATGTCCAAAATAACCGTCAACTATGAGAAACGTAAATACGATTGCACGGCATCCTCAGCACAATGTACCAACGCTGATGTCAATCTCAATGGTGTTGGCAACAAGTTCAGCGTGCAGGTGACGGCGGCTTTCTAAGCAAGCAATACTTGTTTCATTGCATTCTCCCATTGCCCGCCAGACGATCTCTGGTGGGGTTTTTCATCATTTCGAAAATTTCAATCAATCTCAGCTTGTATGGTGGGCTTCCCGCATTCATGTCCACAGCATGACTAATCCAATCAGATCTTGCTCAAAAAACTAAACTACCACCAGCTAAAGCTGGCGGGTTAGCGCAGTCTGATCGCAGAGGACTAAAGTCCTCTATCCGCTCCAGAGTAAACGCACAAAACCAGCAAGGAAGAACGTGTTGCTATTCTTCCGAGCTTGCTTAAAACAGCAAGGCTAAAGCCGGTGGATTTAACCTTGTGATCGACATTGAATGGTATTCAATACCAGACTGGGTTGGATACAAATGAAATATGTGGTCAGGGTAACTCTACCAGTGCCGTCGTTCCAGCGCGAAATGATTCCTTGCTTGGAAATACCACATCGACAGGGTAAACCGATCCTTCATTTATTTTGATGGGCTCCAGACCCAGCGATTTGATTCTCCCGGTGTGCTTTTTTCCGGCAACCATTACGGTTACCGTCTGGCCGGTTTTTAAGTTGTCCATCTGGGGGGAGGAGAGATGCATGCGCGCAATCATTTCCCCCGATCTGGCCAGCGTCAGCAACATCTGTGGCTGCAACCCGGCAGATACGCCCAGTCCGGGCTCGGCCTGGCGGAGAATCACGACGGCATCGAAGGGTGCGCGTATGGATGCATCATCCAGCGATTTCTGGTTCTGTCGCAGGCGCGCACGCGCTTCGTACAGATTGGATTGGCTCCTGACCAGTCTCAGCTTGGCCTGATCCAGTTCTGTCGTGGAGGCGACAGTGCGCTCATGCAATTCCAGCACACGGCTCAGATCGCGCTTGTCCTCTTGCGCTTCTGCGCTCAACCGGGATATTTCAGACTGGCTTTCTGCTACTCTGGCCTGGTAGGACGTGTTATCCAACGACAGCAACACCTGTCCTTTTTTGACCAAATCACCCACTTCGACATTGACCGCCTGCACGATGCCGGATACCGGGGTGGAAAGCTCGACCCGTTGTGACCACTGCAGTGTTGCCTGGATACCTGCGGCCCACGATATCTGCGGGATGATTGCTGCGATGCAATAAACAATACATTTTTTCATTTTCTATTCCCTTGGTTTGTTCCCGGTCTGAGTCAGAGGCCTGCCCATCAATGTCTCAAGACGCGCGAAGCTCAATGCCAGTTGGTATTCGATATGGCGAGCACGCAAGTTGGCTTCTGCCGTTTCCACCATGGAAGTGCCGAGATTGCTCTTGAGCTCCAGTTCATAGAGCCCGCGGCTGCGTTCCAGTTTCAGATCGCGATATTCAACATATTTCCGGGCAGCATTGCGCGCGGTACTTTGCAGTTGGGTGATATCAAGGCAGGTCTCAAGCAGCGTCTGAGTCAGCTCCATCTTGAGCTTATCAATACTGGCCTGCAGTTTACTTCGGCATCCAGTATCGGGCCTTTGTCTGCGCGCAGGGATTCTATGCGTTTCTGCGAGGCAGCCAGAATCTCCTGTTGCGCGCGCAGCCGGGAATTATTGGCCAGCAGTATCGGGAGCAGCGTTTCATAGTAGGGCAGGTTGCGTTGATTGCCCGGAAGCTTGGGGTCTTCCAGATCGCCGGGCAGATCGCCGGGTCGGTTCATCGTATTGGCCAGCAGGACACGCGTGATGCGTCGTCTCTGTGCGCTGGAGTTGCGTTTCACCAGGCTGTCCTGGTAGCTTGATTCCAGTTCAGACAGTTCGACGCTGGATGTCTGTCCGCGCTCCAGCCTGTCTTTCGCATGATCAAAGTTGACGTAATACACGGACATCAATTCGTTATCGACGGCGTACTGCATGTCGGCCAGCAGCACGTCAAAATAGCGCATCATGATCTCGATGCGGAGCTTGTCGAGCGCTGAGGTCAGGCCAGCTTCCTGTGCGTTCAACTCGAATTGGGCAGCCACTTCAGCATTGCCGCTGCGCCCGAAATCATAAAGTGTCTTGCGCGCAGTAAGGCGGACGCTGTTATCGCTGATGAAATCCCGGATTCCTGGGCTGGGTCTGCCGCTGCGCAAGATGCCTTCGAGATTGACGTTGGTATCCTGGCGCGAACTGGCGATATCGCTGTCTGCCAGAGCGCTGTCCCTTTCCGCTTGAGCGTACATCAGGTCAGGATGGCTGGATTCCGCTGTGGCCAGCGCAGCTTCCAGAGTGAGCGTGTCCGCCAGCACGGGGGTGCAGAACATCCAGATCAACGACAAGCAACAGGCCCGGTTTTGCCGGCGCTTGTGCGAGGCATGAGTCATTTCACGAGCTGTTTCCTGTACTTGTTAAACGATGCAGTCTTGCAGGCGTCTTCCACCACACATTTCCCTAACAACAGGAACTCATTCACATCTTTGGCTGTGCCTGGAAAGCGCGTGATCAATTTCCCATCCAGATCAAAAAAATCGAAAACGGGTGTCCCGTATACACGGTGTTCCATGCCAAAGGCCTTTTCCGTGGTTTCCTTGCCGTTGAAATCTGTCATGGGCAAGCTGCCACGGATATCGACAGTGAAAATCAAAAAGTGCTGATGGTAGTAATCCTGCACCTCGATCTGGTTGAGGATGGTATGTTTCATGCGGAAGCAGAAAGGACAGTCCTCCAGTTCGTACATGATCAGGATGCCTGTCTTGCCTTGTTTCTTTGCCGTGGCCAGCTCACTCTTGAAGTCGCCCATTTGCAGATCAAAGAAGTTCTTTTCGGCATCACGTGTTTCAGCAAAACCTGTGCCCAGGCAGAACATGAATAACAAAACGGCAGAAAAGTTTTTCATGGCTTTAAATCCTGTCAAATACTATGTTGCCATTGTAGCGTGAGCGTTTGCCAAACTAAATAGCTCAGATTGACCCTGTCCGTATTGCTGGAGGTGCTAAAGAGCGCATACTATCCCCGAAACAGGTGTCTTATGTTTATTATAGCCACTGCGATTTGCACGGCTCTGCCGCTGCATTAAAGAAACGCTGATTAAATCCGTTCGTGGTGAGTGTTTCCCGTTCGCACCCCTCGATACACCGCGCTGCGCGCGGCACTCGGGGCGAACGGGAAATGTATCGAACCACAGTTTTGGATTTAATCAGCGTTTCCTTAAAGAGATGGCTTGGATATGGAAGGAATGAGCAATGTTTCGAAACACATTTGCGGCGTCTCTGTTGTTGTTTGGAATGGTCCAGTGTGCCTTCGCTGCGGGTGATCAAATTGTTGTTTTCACCAGGATTGGCAGCTTTGAAGATGTCAGGGACGCTGTCGAGATGGCGATCACGGACCGGGGTTTGGTGGTCAATAATGTTTCCCATGTGGGCGAGATGCTGGAGCGCACCGGCAAGGATTTTGGGGAGAGCAGGCAGATCTTCCTCAAGGCCGAGGTTCTGGAGTTCTGCAGTGCTGTGGTGTCGCGCAAGATGATGGAGTCCGACCCTGACAACATCGTGTTTTGTCCCTACGCCATCTCGATTTACGTTGTGCCGGAAACCCCCAGGGAGGTGAGGGTGGCTTACCGCAAACCCCAGATGGCGGGTTCACCAGCCTTACAGAAGACCCTCAAGGCGGTTGAAGAGCTACTCTCCGGTATCGTCAAGGAGGCGATGAGATAGTCATTTTGTCTGACGCGCTTCTGCGAGATGTTCTTCGAGTAGGTCCAGCGTCAGTGTGCCGGGCTTGATGACGCCGTCCTCGAAGATCAAGGTAGGCGTCACATTGATCCTCAGTTTTTTCGCATGCTTGGAGATTTCCGTCAGTGCAGTGGTATCGCAGGCCGTTTCGAATTTCGGCTCTATGCCGTTCAACATCTGGTTTTCCCAAGTCTTGAGTCTGTCCGGTGAACACCAGATGGCTTTGGCTTTCTCTTCTGAGCCGGGCAGTATCGGAAGCACGAATATATAAACCGTTGCATCATTCAGATTGACCATCTCCTTTTCCAGCTTCTTGCAATACTGACAATTCGGATCGGTGAATACCGCCATCCGTCTCTTGCCGTCACCCTTCACATTCTTGATTGCAAGGTCGAGTGGCAAGGTATCGAATACGATCGCATAAAGTTGTTTTTCCCTTGCTTCGGTGAGATTTCGCATCGTGTGCATATCGATCACGTTGCCCGAGAAAAGATAATTCAGCTTTTCGTCGACATAAACCAGCCGGTCATCAAAGGCGACTTCATACAGGCCGGAATAAGGCGTCTTGTTGATGCTGATGATCTTCGAGTAGGGGAATTTCTTTTCCATTTCAGCTCTGATGCCGGCTTTGCCGGCGAAGGCCGAATTCGAAAACATCAGAGCCAGCAGCATTAAATAAACGAGTTTCATTTTTTCACCTGTTGCCCGTTGGTGGATCGTGCCCTCCGGCTTGAATCAGAGAGCTCATCTGGTTTAAACCGCCTGCGCAACCAGTAGCGATGCGAATTCGCCAGGTGATCCGCGCCTGGGTACAGAGTATATCCGCTTGATAACCAGCGAAGGGGAAGTGCTTGTTCAGTGTATAGTTCTCGTGATGATCTTGCATCCCACAAGGAGGTTACCATGCTTAGAATGATCCTGATGTGTATCACGTCGTTGCTTCCGGCCGTTGCATATGCCGATCCACTGTCCGTGGTTCAGGTTGCACCGGGCATCTACGTTCATCACGGCGTGCACCGGGATATCAATATTGACTATGGCGGGGACATCTGCAATATCGGATTCATTGTGGGCAGCAAAGGCGTGGCCGTGATCGATACCGGCGGGTCCCCAAAGATCGGAGCTCAGCTGCGTGCAGCCATACGCAAGGTGACTGATCTGCCGATACTCTATGTCATCAACACGCATGTTCATCCTGACCACGTCCTGGGTAATGCCGCTTTCAAGGGTGACCAGCCCACCTTCGTCGGGCACGAAAAGCTTGCCGATGCGATGCA
>JBDTPM010000385.1:0-3644 GCA_039932695.1 Gallionella sp.
CCATATCTACGCGGATTGCACCAAAAAAAAATGTCCGCATAAACGCTGAAGAGTTTCACCCGGATCTCATTGACAGTATTTTGTAAAACGCGGAAACTGCGCACCATAACCAGCGACTTAACGAGTGTTAACCAGCGGCTTATGTCACCGTCTTTTGGTGACTTAGCCGAATGGCTATGCAAAGCTGTTTGCTCGTTTAGTCAGATGGCTAGTTGTTTCACCAGTAGTTTCATCAGTGCCGATTTGACATCAGCTTGCGGGGCACTTAAAAAATACCAGCTAAAGCGAGGCAACCCGTCCCGCGAGAGCTGAACGGGTTTTGTTTTTTGGAGCAAAAATTTGAGCGCAGCAAATAGCATCGGCATCGTCAGCGCGCAACGCGCAACCTTCGACACCCCGCTGGTTTTCCGCAGCGGCGCGGTGCTGCCGCGCTACGAACTGGTGTACGAGACTTACGGCAAGCTGAATGCCGACAAGTCCAATGCGATCATGGTCTGCCACGCGCTGTCCGGGAATCATCACGTCGCGGGCTATTACGCCGACGATCCGAAGAATGTCGGTTGGTGGGACAACATGATCGGCCCCAATAAACCTATAGACACTGAAAAATTCTTTGTCATCGGGGTGAACAACCTCGGCGGCTGTCACGGTTCCACCGGGCCATCCAGCATAAATCCCCAGACGGGCAAGCCTCATGGCGCGAGCTTTCCGGTCGTGACCGTGGAAGACTGGGTCGAATCCCAGGCGCGTCTCGCCGACCGGCTCGGCATCAAGCGATTTGCTGCGGTTCTGGGCGGCAGCCTGGGCGGGATGCAGGCGATGCAATGGTCGCTGTCATTTCCGGAGCGGGTCCGCCACGTGTTGGTGATCGCCGCCGCGCCGCACCTGAGCGCGGAGAACATCGCGTTCAACGACGTGGCGCGCAACGCGATCCTGACCGACCCGGATTTTCACGGCGGCGATTTCTACCAGCACGGCGTGGTGCCGACACGCGGCCTGCGCCTGGCGCGCATGTTGGGGCACATCACTTATCTTTCCGACGATGCGATGGCGGACAAGTTCGGGCGCAGCCTGCGCTCGGGCAAGCTCGGCTTCACCTACGACATCGAGTTCGAGATCGAGTCCTATCTGCGCTACCAGGGCGACAAATTCGCCGCGTATTTCGATGCCAACACTTATCTGCTGATGACCAAGGCGCTGGACTATTTTGACCCTGCGCGCGCATATGACGATAACCTGGACAAAGCGTTCGCTGCCGCGCGTGCGGATTTTCTGGTGTTGTCATTTACCACCGACTGGCGCTTCTCGCCTGAACGTTCGCGCGAGATCGTCCAATCGTTGCTGCATAACCGCCTGAATGTCAGCTATGCCGAGATCGCTTCGACGCACGGGCATGACTCATTTCTGATGCAGCAGGAGCATTACCATGAAGTGATGCGCACCTATCTCAACAAAATCTCAAGCGAGTTTTCCAAATGAGCGCGCACGATCCCGCTGAACTTGCAGCCGCCCGCCCGGACTTCGCCGCGATCGCGGCATGGATCCCGCAAGGCGCATCGGTGCTCGATCTCGGCTGCGGCGACGGCAGCCTGCTGCGCTTCCTGAGAGACACGCGCAAGGTGCGCGGCTATGGCGTGGAGATCAGCGACGCCAACATCGTCGCGTGCATCAAAAACAATGTGAACGTGATCCAGGGCGACCTCGATTCCGGCCTGTCCGGTTTCGAAACCCTGTCGTTCGATTTCGTCATCCTGTCCCAGACGCTGCAAGCCACGCGCCACACCGAAGCGCTGGTGCAGGAGATCCTGCGCGTGGGCCGCGAGGGCATCGTCAGCTTCCCCAATTTCGGTTACTGGAAAGCACGCCTCAATGTGCTGCGCGGCAACATGCCGGTCTCGAAGGATCTGCCCTACCAGTGGTACGACACGCCGAACGTGCACCTGTGCACGCTGCACGACTTCGAGGATTTTTGCGCGATACAGAAAGTGCAGATACTTGGCCGCCGTGTGATGAGCGGTGGCAGCGAAGTGAATCTGCTGCCGAATCTGCTCGGCAGCACTGCGGTGTACCGCTTCAAACGCGCGGCGTAACTATCCAGCTCATGACAAAATCCTCAATCGTCATTCCGGCGAAGGCCGGAATCCAGTGTTTTTAATCAACTGGACACCGGCCTTCGCCGGTGTGACGAATTTTTAGAGGTATCTTTATGACTGTCTGGCAACAACTCTTCACCCGCCGCATGCTGATCTGCGTATTCACCGGGTTCTCCTCCGGACTGCCGCTCTATCTGCTGTTCAACCTGGTTCCTGCCTGGCTGCGCAGCGAGAATGTGGACCTCAAGACCATCGGTTTGTTCGCGCTGATCCAGTTTCCCTACACCTGGAAATTCCTGTGGTCACCGCTGCTCGATCGCTATGTCGTGCCGATGCTGGGCAGACGGCGCGGCTGGATGCTGCTGACCCAGCTTGGCCTGCTGGCCGTGATCGCCGCGATGGGCGGATTCTCGCCTCAGAGCGATCTGCGCAGCATCGCTTACCTGGCCACGCTGCTCGCCTTTCTCAGCGCCACGCAGGACATCGTGCTGGATGCCTACCGCCGCGAGTTACTGGCGGATAGCGAACTCGGGCTGGGCAATGCGGTGCATGTGAATGCCTACCGCATCGCCGGGCTGGTGCCCGGTTCGCTGTCGCTGATCCTCGCCGATGTTCTGCCGTGGGACATGGTGTTTATCATCACCGCGCTGTTCATGCTGCCGGGCATCGCGATGACGATGATGGTACAGGAGCCGCACCGCGCCGCACCGCCGAAGACGTTGCGCGCAGCGGTGGTCGAACCGTTTCACGAATTCATCACGCGCAAGGGTTGGAACAGCGCGCTGCTGATCCTCGCATTTTTATTTTTCTACAAACTCGGCGACAGTATGTGCACCGCGCTGGCCACGCCGTTCTATCTGGACATGGGCTTCACCAAGACCCAGATCGGGCTGGTCGCCAAGAATGCCGGGCTGTGGCCCGCGGTGATCGGCGGCATGCTGGGCGGTCTGTGGATGGTGAAGATCGGCATCAACCGCGGGCTGTGGCTGTTCGGGGTGGTGCAAGTGGTGTCCATCTTCGGCTTTGCCTGGCTTGCGTCGGTGGGACATCACACCGAGATCACCGCCGTGGAACTTGCCCAACTCGCGATCGTGATCGGACTCGAAGCATTGGGTGTCGGGCTGGGCACGGTCGCCTTCGTCGCCTTCATCGCGCGTTCCACCCACCCCGCCTATACCGCCACCCAGTTCGCGCTGTTCACCAGCCTGATGGCAGTGCCGCGCACCTTTGCCAATGCGGCGACCGGATGGCTGGTGGAGATGATGGGATGGACGGGATTCTTTTTATTGTGCGCGGTGTTGGCGGTGCCGGGGATGGTGTTGTTGTTGAAGGTTGCACCGTGGAATGAAAAAGTTTCGTAGGTTGGATTGATTCCGTCAATTCCCTCTCCCTAAGGGAGAGGGCTAGGGTGAGGGTTGCGGGGTAGCTTGGCGGCTGAATCAACTTCGCCGGGGGTTGCCCGGCAGCAAGTCACTTTCTTTTGCTTCGCCAAAAAGAAAGTAACCAAAGAAAAGGCGACCCCGGTTTACCGCCCCTGCGGGGTACCCTCGA
>JBDTPM010000386.1:0-2530 GCA_039932695.1 Gallionella sp.
GCGGCTCGCTGATCACCGCGCGGCTGGCGCTGGAGCAGGGCAGGGACGTGTTCGCGATCCCCGGTTCGATACACGCTCCGCAAAGCAAGGGCTGCCACGCACTACTCAAGCAGGGCGCGAAACTGGTCGAGACCGCGCAGGACATTCTGGAGGAGTTGGGTGGCCTGTTCCCCGCAACAGAGAACAATCAGGCGCTGCCGGCAACCGGGAATCAAGTTGCGGGCAAAGCGTTGCTTGATCATCTTGGCTTCGATCCGGTGGATGTGGACACACTCAGTGCGCGTTGCGGCTTGACGATAGCCGAGCTATCCGCCATGCTGTTGACACTCGAACTGGAAGGGCGCGTCTGCACATTGCCCGGCGGGCTGTATCAACGAATTCAATAAAACCACGCAAAACATGTTCGAAATTTTGATGTACCTCTTTGAAAGTTACTTCGACGCGGGCAGTTATCCGGAACCGGACAAACTGGAGCGCAAGCTTTCCGCCGCCGGTTTCGAGGACGACGACATCAGCGAAGCGCTGACCTGGCTATCCGCGCTGCAGCAACAGGATCCGGACAGCTACCCCGCCAGTCTTGATCATTCCGGACCGCGGCATTTTGCCGATCTGGAGCAGCAGCGCATCAGCCCTGAAGCGCGTCAATTCCTGATGTTCGCCGAGCAGCAAAACCTGATCTCGGCCGTCGAGCGCGAGATGATCATAGACCGGGCGGTCGCGCTGCAACAGCAGAACCTCGCGCTGGACAAACTCAAACTGATCATGCTGATGGTATTGTGGAATCGCCATCAGGACCTTGATCCGCTGTTGATCGAAGAATTGCTCACCCCGCTTCATTCCGCGCAATTACATTGAACCCCAAATCGTACGCATGGCAACCAATCTTCTGATCGTCGAGTCACCGGCCAAGGCCAAAACGCTGCAAAAATATCTGGGCAAGGATTTCGAGATACTCGCCTCGTATGGGCACGTGCGCGATCTGGTCCCGAAGACTGGCGCAGTCGATCCAGAAAACGACTTTGCGATGAAATACGAAACCATCGCGCGCAACAGCAAGCATATGGACGCGATCGCCAAGGCCGCAGCCGCTGCAGACAACATCTATCTGGCACCCGACCCGGACCGCGAAGGGGAGGCGATCGCCTGGCACATTGCGGAGTTGCTTAAAGCCAAACGCGGCATGAAAGGCAAGAACATGCAGCGCGTGGTGTTCTATGAGATCACCCAGTCGGCGGTGCGTGAAGCGGTCGCTCACCCCCGCGAGATCTCCCAGCCGCTGGTGAATGCGCAACAGGCGCGCCGAGCGCTGGATTATCTGGTCGGCTTCAATCTGTCGCCGCTGCTGTGGCGCAAGATCCGTCCCGGATTGTCGGCGGGTCGCGTGCAAAGTCCCGCGCTGCGCATGATCGTCGAACGCGAACTGGAGATCGAGGCGTTCAAGAGCCAGGAATACTGGAGCGTGCATCTGGACAGCCACAAGGATCACCAGCCGTTCACCGCGAAACTGTTCCAGTACCAGGGCAAGAAGCTGGAGCAACTCAGCATCGCCAGCCAAGCGGAATACGATGCCATCCACGCCAAGCTCAACGATGCCAAGTTGCCGCCCAAGGTGGTGCGCGTCGAGAAAAAAGCCAAGCAGCGTTATGCAGCCGCGCCGTTCACCACCTCCACCCTGCAGCAGGAGGCGGTGCGCAAACTGGGCATGACCGCCGACCGCACGATGCGCACCGCGCAGTCACTCTATGAAGGCGTGGACATCGGCGGGCAGACCGTCGGTTTGATCTCCTATATGCGCACCGACTCGGTGTCGCTGGCGAAAGAAGCGGTGCAGGAGATCCGCGATTACATCAGCAACAACTACTCCAGCGAATATCTGCCCAGCACCCAACCGGCCTACAAGAGCAAAACCAAGAACGCGCAGGAATCACACGAAGCGATCCGCCCAACCTCGATTCTGCGCACGCCTGACAGCATCCGTGACCACCTGACCGCCGATCAGGCGCGCATGTACGAAATGATCTGGAAGCGCACCTTGGCATGCCAGATGGCGCCGGCGCGTTTCGACACCGTCAGCGTGGACATCCGCTTGGGCGGAGATAACACGCTGTTCCGCGCCAACGGCCAGGTACTGGTGTTCCCCGGCTTCATCGGCGTGTACATGGAAGACGTGGACGACGCGACCGAAGAGGAGGGCGGCAAGCTGCCGCCGCTGGCCGAGGGCGACGTGCTGCCTGTCGACAAACTCTATGGCGAACAGCATTTCACCCAGCCGCCGCCGCGCTTTTCCGAAGCCAGCCTGGTCAAGGCGCTGGAAGAACACGGCATCGGCCGCCCGTCCACTTACGCCACCATCATCTCCACGTTGCAGGCGCGCGAATACGCGGTGCTCGACAAAAAGCGCTTCACCCCGACCGATGTCGGGCGCGTCGTCACGCGCTTCCTCACCGATCATTTCACCCGCTATGTGGATTACGGTTTCACCGCCCACCTCGAAGACGAACTGGACGAAGTATCCGAAGGCAAGCGCGAC
>JBDTPM010000387.1:0-2124 GCA_039932695.1 Gallionella sp.
CAGCAGCTCGTTCTCCTGTGCCATTTGCTGTTTCAACAGCAAGACCGCTCCCAACTCTCCCTGCATCTGGTGCAATTGCAGTAACAGTATCTCTTTCTCATGTGTCGCTTCTCGATGGGCGGCTTGCTGCTGCTTCTGGGTCTGCTGTGCCTGTTCCAGTTGTTGTTGCAGTTTGTGCTGGTATGCCTGACTTTGCCGAAAGCTATCGATCAGCTCGGCCGGTTGCATCTTTGCTTTTGGCACAACGTCACACAACGGTTGCGAGCTTGCCTCCAATTCCATTTGCAGTGTCTGCACCGCAGGCTGCATAGAGAGCAGATAGTCTGCCAGTAATCGCTCTACAGCAGATAGTGCAATAGCAGGCGTGGGAAAATTCGCTGCCGGTTTCAGTACAAGTCCGATACGCCGGCAGACCGATTCCAAAGCCTGGGGGAACTGGCTGACCGCTTCCGCATCAAGCAGTAAAGTGCGTTGGCGATGATGTCGTTGAAAATTTAGCAATTGACGATTGGAAGCATGCCAGTGCTCCAGGAATTGCTGTGGTTCAACCCCCGGCTCTTGCTGGAGAACATGTGCCAGGGCGCTCTCCGCGCGGGTGAAAAATAGCAGAAACTGCGCCTCGGGGAATTGCCTGGCCCAGTAGTCGAGTAGCCGGATGTTGCGGCTGTCCGCCAATAGCACGGGAGCAGACGCATTCGCTGGAAGCAATGCCGCAACGCGACCTCTCAAGCCGGGTTCTGATTGCAATGGTTGACATATTTGCAACGGATCGCCTGCTCCGGCCGTTTGAAAATATTCATCGAGCAAGCGATCGAGGCCGGCTCCAGCCAGTTCAAGCCCAGACCGTTGCAAGATTGGCAGCACCTTCTCCCAGCCGCTATTTGCGCAGCCCGTTGTGATCACCATATTCATACGTACTCCAATATTCACATCTGTAGTCATTCAGGTGCATCCGTAGCTGTCTTATTGATCTTTCCGTAATTCATGACAGACACCTTTGCAGCAGCCGTCATTCCGGCCTGAGCCGGAATGACGGGGGATGATATTTTGCATGCTGTTGCATTCGGTTAGTGTCTTGTCTTCAATTACGGAAACATCAATAGTATCGCTCAATATCATTTTTACTCAGGTGTTCAAAGTGCTGTACATCGATCATCACCGGGTTGATGACCTCATGGATTTCCAGGCGTTGCTTGTGGCCTGCCGGAATGTTGGTGGTGCATTTACAACGATAGTGATGCACCTGGCTTGACTTCGGTGCGCTTGTTTTTATACCGGTCGTTCTGCCCGGGTACGGTTATGCTCTCTTGGCTGACTATAAAATCGTCATCCAATGGTAGCGTAAAACAACGCTCACGTTATGTGGCTTATTGCAATGAGTCGTGGCATGCCTTCAAAAATTTCCGCCATTGGTATGATCTTCTCTTGCTGGATCGAGCTGGTGTTTGATCTCGTGCAGTCGTTTTGCATATCGGGCGCCAACCGTGGTTGGACTGAAGTCGAACTCATTTGGAAATACTCTCTTCGGATTGTCATGGGCTTGCTGCATCAATTGCGCAGCATGGTTGATATCCGGTTCGGCCCAGTACTGGCCGCTTCCGTGAAAGTATTCCGAAGGGCGCAGATCCTGTTTGTTGTAATGCACCAAATATACCCTGTCATCCGTGCAGTAATCCATGTTGCCGGAAAATCCGGTGGCAATGAGCTGCTTATCAAGCAGCAGTGCTTCTGCAAGGCTCCGGCCAAAACCTTCGGAGCGGTGCAGGGACACGTAGCAGTCGCAACATCGATATAAAGCCAGCACCTGCGGACGGCGCAGGGTGACATCGATTAGATGGATGCGCGGATCGGCTTTGATCATCGCTTTGATCCGCTTCCATTCTTTATTTTCGCCAGAGGCGTGACTGGTTTTTATCACGAGTCCTACCGCATCGCGCTTGAGCAAGGGAAATGCTCGCTGAAACGCCTGAATAACGCCCGCGGGATTTTTGCGAGAGAGTACTGAATTGAAATCGAAAGCGAGCACGAACAGATAATCATTTTCCGGCAAACCGAAATACGCGCGATTTTCCTGCGAAACAAGATCGACGGTGACTGGCAGGGTCATTGCATAAACCGGTCGCC
>JBDTPM010000388.1:0-2391 GCA_039932695.1 Gallionella sp.
AGCATCAGCCAGACCGCAGTGCTGACGCCGCCTACCGTATGCATGCGCAGGGCCGTAAAAATAAACATCAGGAATACTATTCCGAATACCGGCTCCAGCAACAGCCACAACCATGCGGCGCGGCCGGTTGACAGGCGGCTCACCGCCTCGCGCAGGAAAAGCGCTTTCCATACGGAAATCGTGATGTTCAGCGGTGTGCGGGTTTTGTTCACGGCGGTTATTGTTTCCCTTTAGCCGCGCAGCCGGGCTTTTTGTAGCAAGCCCTGCCTGACTGTCAGGCGAATGAATGGCTTGGGATGCAACTCACGGAAAACTGGCCGGAGCCGCGAACCTGCCCCGCCGCAAAGTATTGTCGGGATTGATTGCATAAAAACTGTAAACCCGTTGTTCGTGTGGGAAATTTATAATTGACTATACTAAAATATCCAGGAGTGGGCACAAGAAATATTAATGGAGCGCCTTGCTCGGACATCCATGGGCCGCCAATATTTCCGGCTTTTGAATAGTCTGGCAGCAAGGCCTTGCCTATGGTCGGCCACATAATCTGTTGGTCGATGGCTCAAGTCCAACGCGACCCACCAATAAACGAAGACTCAGGCTTAACAGCTTGAGTCTTTTTTTTCGGGTCACCGGTGGGGTGCTTGCCGCTGATAATCAGCGCAGGTCATACCAGACACCACGCCCACTTCCGTGCTGGTTCAAGTGCCCGAGTTCGACCAGGGAGCGTAAATGCTGCTTGAGTGTATTGCGGCTTGCACCGGTCAGTTTGATGGCATCGCCGATCGTGACCCGACCATGCTCGCGGGCAAATTCGACAATTTGAAGCGAGAGTTCTGGCAACGTGGCCAGCACAAGTTTTTCCCGCTCGACCTTCTTTTCAAGCCGTTTGAACTGCTCAGTTAGCGAGCGCAGGAAGAACACCAGCCACGGCTGCCAGTTGGGGACATCGGCTCGGATCGTTCCCTGGGTTTGTCGCAGAGCCAAGTAGTAGGCTTCCTTGCTCTGCTCGATGACACTTTCCAAAGAGCTGTATGGCACGTAAGCGTAGCCTGCCTGCAATAGAAGCAGGGTCGTGAGCACTCGGGAGAGCCGACCATTGCCGTCCTGGAACGGGTGGATTTCCAGAAACACAACCACCCACAGCGCAATGATCAACAAGGGGTGCAGGTGTCCGGCAGTGCGTTCTTCTTGCACCCATGCCACTAGTTCAGTCATTAAACGCGGCGTATCGAATGGTGATGCCGTCTGAAACACAATCCCGGTCTGCGTGCCGTTTTCATCGAAAGCGGCGACGCTGTTAGATGTGGTCTTGTAGTTGCCGCGATGCCAGGCATCCTTTTTACTATAGGCGAGCAGATTCTGATGCAACTGCTTGATATGATTTTCAGTGAAGGTAATGTCCTGCCACGACGAAAATACCAGTTCCATGACTTCTGCGTAACCAGCAACCTCCTGCTCGTCACGGCTAGTGAAATTCTTGATCTGCAGGTTGGATAGCAAACGCTCGACCTCGCGGTCGGATAGCTTGCTGCCTTCAATTCGAGTGGACGAGCCAATGCTTTCGATGGTGGCAACACGGAGTAGGGCTGACAGCCGATCAGGGGCAAGCGTCCCCAAGGCGCGCCATGCACCCTTGAATTCATCGATTCTGGCAATCAGCGACAGAATGTCAGGAGTGATTTGGATTGTGTGTGCTCGAATCATATAACCAATAATACACCCAATTACACCCATTTCAAGGGTAAATCCAAAAACACATCCATTAACACCCAAAAGATAGAGTTGGTTTGCAACTATTGAGCTTTACATAATTCGCGACACACCTGCCGTCATTCCGGCCTGGCCGAAGGCCAGCCTGTCCTGAGCTTGTCGAAGGGCCGGAATGACGGGGTAATTTATTTATTTTTCAAATCTCATTCTGGATGGTGTGGCGCTGTCTTCAATTATGTAAACCTCAATAAATTCGATCATACTAAGGGTGCATCCCACGCTCACCAGATTTTGAGTGGCGCTATTCCTTTTGCAGCACCCCATCCACGAGCCGCAAGCGGCGCTGCATCCGTCCCGCAAGTTCGGGGTCGTGCGTCACCACGATGAAACTTGTGTTCATCTGCTCGTTGAGACGTTGCATCAGATCGAACAGGGATTGCGCGCTGCCGCGGTCCAGATTGCCGGTCGGCTCGTCGGCCAACACACAGGCCGGCTCGGTGACCAGTGCGCGTGCCACAGCCACGCGCTGGCGTTCCCCGCCTGACAGTTCCGAAGGGTGGTGATGCAGCCGCTGCGCCAGCCCCACTTGTTCCAGCATCGCGGAGGCACGCGGCACTGCCTCCCCGCGCTTCATGCTGCGTATCAACAGCGGCATCGCGACATTTTCCAGCGCGGTGAACT
>JBDTPM010000389.1:0-2973 GCA_039932695.1 Gallionella sp.
ACTGAAAGTCATCGTCAAGGAGGATCACCGCGCGCCGGTGATCGTGCAGCAGATCTGGTACAAGGCCGGCAGCATGGACGAGCGCACCGGCACCACCGGTGTCGCGCACGTGCTGGAGCACATGATGTTCAAAGGCACCAAAGAGGTGCCGGCAGGGGAGTTCTCCAAGCGCATCGCCGCTGCGGGGGGGCGCGAGAACGCCTTTACCAGCAGCGATTACACCGCTTACTTTCAACAGTTACACAAGTCACAGTTGCCGCTGGCGATGAAGCTGGAATCCGACCGGATGCACAACCTGAATCTTTCTGCGGTCGAATTCGCCAAAGAGATCAAGGTGGTCATGGAGGAGCGCCGGATGCGCACCGATGATGATCCGCAGTCGCTGGTGTATGAGAAATTGCTGGCGACGACTTATCAGGAGCATCCCTACCAGCATCCGGTGATCGGCTGGATGAATGACCTTGAGGTCCTGACGGTAAAGGATGCACAGGAATGGTATACACGCTGGTACGCGCCGAATAACGCCACGCTGGTCATCGCCGGCGATGTTAAAGCCGGCGAGGTGTTCGCGCTGGCACAACGCTATTATGGTTCTATCCCCAAAGTCGCTCAACCACCGCGGCGCAATTTTACCGAGCCGCAGCAGGCCGGCATCAAGCGCCTGGTTGTGAAAGCCCCCGCCGAATTGCCGCAACTGGTGATGAGTTACCACACGCCCACGATCAGGGATCCCGGGCAGGACTGGAAACCTTATGCGCTGGAGATTCTGGCGGGTGTGCTGGATGGCAACGAGGCGGCGCGACTCAACAAGCATCTGGTGCGCGAGCAGCAGATCGCGAGTTCAGTGGGTGCGGGTTATGACTCGACGGCACGAGGTCCCAGCCTGTTCACTCTGGAAGCCACACCGAGCGCGGGCAGAACGGTACAAGAAAGCGAAACCGCGTTGCGGCAGGAAATCGCACAAATCGTGAAAGACGGCGTGAGCGAGAGCGAGTTGAAGCGCGTCAAGACCCAGGTCACGGCGGGAGAAGTGTACAAGCTCGATTCGCTGTTCTATCAGGCGATGCAGATCGGGCAGATGGAGAGCATCGGTTTGGGTCATAAAGCGATCCCGGTGATGCTGGAGAGACTTCAGCTGGTGTCGGCAGAGCAAGTGCAGCAAGTCGCCAGGGAATTTTTGCAAGACGACAATCTGACCGTGGCAGTACTTGATCCGCAACCGCTTTCAGGCAAGCCGAAATCTCAAGCCAAAGGAACGTCCCATGTACGCTAAAACACTTGAGAAGCTACAGCGCAGCCAATCTGCTTTGTCGCGTACTCGCCCACTCCTGAGCGCAGCGGTCGTAGCTTCAGCTACGGGTACCGCACGGCCTACCCCTTGCGGGTGCGTCTATCCATCCGATATGCCTCGTCCTTCGCTGATAGAACAACTAGCCATTCGACTAGGCCGCCAAACAACGCCAGCCAAGTCGCTGGTTATGCGCGGCTTCGCGCATATTGACTTGCTCGCTACGCTTCTGAAGCGTTTTGGGCAGATGTTCGTCGTTGCACTTTTTTCCTCAGCAGCCATTGCATTTGCCACGCCCATCATCCAGCACTGGCATGGCGCCAGCGGCGCGCGGGTATTGTTCGTCGAGAATCACGATATTCCGATGCTGGATGTCGCTGTGAGTTTTCCGGCTGGCAGCAGTTTTGATGCAGCGGACAGTTCCGGTGTGGCTGGCTTGACCCATCACATGCTGGATGCGGGTTCGGAAGGTTTGAGCGAGGACGATATCTCGAGCGGCATGGCGGATATAGGCGCGCAATTCGGCGGCGGATTCGATCAGGACAGGTCCAGCATTTCATTGCGTACTTTGAGCGATCCGCCGGTGCGCGACAAGGCCCTGGGCATGATGGCGCTGGTGCTGCAACACCCGGTGTTCCCAGACGGGATACTGGAGCGTGAGAAGGTTCGGCTGATCGCTTCACTGAAAGAAGCCGAGACCAAGCCGGAAAGCATCGCAGACAAGGCATTTCAGAAAGTGGTATACGGATCGCATCCCTACGCTCTTCCCGTGTCCGGAGAAGTCGCCAGTGTGGCGAAGGTCACGATGCCGGATCTGCGCAACTTTTATCGTGCACATTACAGCGCCGGCAGCGCAGTGGTCGCCATCATGGGGGATGTGACGCGCACCGAGCCGAAGCGATCGCGCAAAAGCTCACTGCGCAACTGCCGCATTCTGATTCGGCACCGTCAAAACTTCCCGATGTGGCGATGCGGATCCGGGCTGTCGAGCAGCGCATCAGCCATCCGGCCAGTCAGAGCCACATCCTGGTCGGCGCGCCGGGCATGTCGCGCACCGACCCTGATTATTATCCGCTGTATGTCGGCAATTACATCCTCGGCGGCGGAGGTTTCGTGTCCCGCCTGATGAACGAGATACGCGAGAAAAAAGGGCTGGCCTACAGTGTCTACAGCTACTTCATCCCGCTGAAGCAGCCCGGCGCCTTCCAGATCGGTCTGCAAACCAAGAAGGAGCAGGCCGACGAGGCGTTGAAATTGGTGCGAAGCACGCTGGCCGAATTCATCGCCAAAGGACCCGCTGAAAAGGAATTGCTGGCCGCAAAACAGAACATCATCGGCGGATTTCCATTGCGTATCGACAGCAACCGCAAGATCCTCGACTATTTGAGCATCATCGGATTCTACGATCTGCCACTGACTTATCTGGACGATTTTACGGGTAAGGTCGAGCGGGTGAGCGTCGCGCAGGTTCGTGATGCGTTCGCCCGCCATATCGATCCGCAGGCGATGGCAACCGTGATCGTCGGTGCGCCGATGTCAGGCGATTTTCAATCCGGAAAACCGGATGTGGAATTGACACCAGAGGCCTCGAAATAAATAGACTTGGGGGCAAATCAAGGGGAAGCCTGAACAAGCTCCGGATCATCGGTGGCGAAATGCGCAGCCGCGTGATCAGTTTCCCGGAT
>JBDTPM010000390.1:0-32511 GCA_039932695.1 Gallionella sp.
CACCGCGATTTCCCGCGTTTGCATGATTTGCAGTGCCGTATCCGCGTCAGCGGCAGAAATCACCGGGCAAAGACCGGCGACCAGCTCGCGTGCAACGCGAAAGATATCTTCTTCATTTTCTATCACCAGTACGCCGGCAGACATGCTGGCGGGCAATTCGGCTGGCGCTGCTTTTGTATCTGCAAGTTCAAGCCCTATCGTCACTGCCTCGGCAACGATGGTTTGCAGCGCCCGGTTATCCCATGGCTTGCTGATAAAACGATAGATCTCGCCGTCATTGATGGAGCCAACGATGGCGGCAAGGTCGGAATATCCGGTTAGCAGGATGCGCACGCTGCGTGGTGATATCTCGCGAGACTGCCGCAACAATTCCACTCCCAGCATGGCCGGCATGCGCTGATCGCTGATGATCACGTGCATCTGGTATTTTTTCAGGAAGTCGAGCGCCTTGTGGCCGTCAGTGGTGCAAAACACATGATATCGGTGCCTGAACAACGATCTGAGCGCCGACAGGATACGTTCTTCATCATCCACCACGAGTATTCGCGCCATTTTTACACTGGTATCAAGACTGATCTGGCTATCGCTTGTCGTCTCATCCAGCGTGACAGTATCGTCAGCAGGCTCCTGTGTTGCAGGCGTCTGAGTTCTGGCGGTGCTCAGACGCCTTGAGGCGTTCATCAGCATCGCTGAAGTCGTTGCGGGGATGCCGCCATCTTTCGCTGACGCACCAAGAGAGGCATCTATCGCTCGCTGGAATGCATCGGCAAATTCACTCGCTGTCTGGTAACGGTCAGCTTTTTTCTTGGCAAGCGCCTTTAGCAATACCTCGTCGATGATCGGTGCAAGCTTGGGATTCAGCTGCGAGGGATTGGCCGGCTGCGAATTGATCACCTGGTTCATGACCGAAGCAAAATTGCCGGTAAACGGTTTGCTTCCGGTCAGCAGTTCATAGGCGATCACCCCGATCGAAAACAGATCCGCGAGACCGTCAACATCGGTACCGATACATTGTTCCGGCGACATATAGTGAGGTGTGCCGAGCAGATCGCCGACTTGCGTCAACTCGGATGATTCGATATGGGCAATACCAAAATCGTTGATTTTGATACGTCCATCATCATTGACCATGATATTGGACGGCTTGATATCACGGTGAACCACGCCATACTCATGTGCATAACCGATCCCGTCAAGGATCTGCCGGATTATCAGCGCGACATCGGCTATTCCGTATTGGGTCTTCTGGTCAAGAAGCTGCTTCAGCGTCTTGCCGTTAACCAGCTCCATCACGATATGAGCGCCCTGATCATCTTCGATATAGTCGTAGATTTGCACTATACGGGGATGCGCCAGACGTCCAACCGCCTGAGCTTCCTGTCGGAAGCGGCTTAGCGCCCCATCAAGCTCGCTGCCCTGATGCAACGATTTATTGATTGATTTTATCGCTACAGCGCGGGCAATAGACGGATCCCAGCCTTTGTAAACGACACCCATGCCGCCCGTGCCGAGCACGCCCTGGATCTCATATTTGCCGATATTCTTCGGAGTAGCCATTGCCGAGCATTACCCTTCAAGTTCGGCTTCTTGGGAAGCCTTGAGCGGAAACCACACCGTGAATTTTGTACCTTCTCCAACCTTGGAATCAACGCTGATTCGACCGCCATGCTGCTGGACGATCTTGTATGATATCGAAAGACCGAGTCCGGTACCCTTGCCGATCTCTTTCGTGGTGAAGAAAGGATCAAAGATCTTTTTCAAGACATCCGGGGGAATTCCGCTGCCGTCATCCGCCACATCGACCGCAACCCCTTCCCCTTCAACCCGGGTAGTCAATATGATTTTCCCCCGCCCATCAGGCATGGCCTGTGCGGCGTTGGTGACCAGATTAAGGAACACCTGGTTAACCTGTGATGGAGAGCAGGTGATCTCCGGAATCTCACCGAAACGCTTGTCAACTGCGACTGTTTTTAATAGATGCTTGGCGAGCAACAGGGTGCTTTCCAGTCCTTCATTCAGATTGAATCGGGTCACCTTGCTACGATCGAGACGGCTGAAATTCTTGAGGTTACCGACGATTTCCGCAACCTGTCCGGTGCCGTACAAACCATCCTTTACCAAGCTGCTGAGCTCCTCGATGACATGCTGTTGCCGAAGCTGCGCGATCTGCGTCGAGGAGAGCTCGAACTCGCGGGACAGTTCCTCGGGATTGTCCCCCGCCTTAAGCAACTCGACCAAATTCTCGCAATGCTCGAGCGTGCTGCTGATTCCGGGAAGCTGCTCTGATACCGCTCCCAGGCTATTCTTGACGTATGCCAGCGGAGTATTGATCTCATGGGCGACACCGGCCACCATCTGACCGAGTGATGACATCTTTTCAGACTGTATCAGTTGCGCCTCGGACTCCCTAAGGTGCTTCATTGCCTCCGACAACTCATGGGTGCGCTCCATGACGCGATGCTCCAGCCGTTGATTCGCCGCTTTGACCTTGAAACCCAGATAAGCGAGCAATATCAAAAGCGCTCCAGAATAGTAAATAAGGTAGATGCGGTAGCGTTCCTTTTCTTCAAAGATCACTTCCAGCTCATTGTTGTAAGCCAGCGCCATACTGACCAGGCGCGGGCCCGAAGTTAACACCTGCAACTGGTCGAATAATTCCTGTTCGACAGGGCGATGGGCAAGCATATTCTGCACCGCGACCTCTATCTGGTCAGTTTTGGTTCGCCAATCGTCCGGGGCGGCGCGTAACCGGGTAGCTGCCGCCTCCAGACTTGCGCGCTGCGCGCTCTGCTCCTGCAAGTAATATTGAGGAGCGATAGCCCCCAATTGATTCAAGGCCTGAACCAGCGCGATTGGGGTGGATTTTCGTGCGGCGGCCTTGGTATCGAGTTCCGCGACAATATTGAGAATGATCTGAAGCGCACCCTTGGAATTGTCATTTTCAATCTTGAATTTCTCAACCAACTCGGCTTTCAGCTGTATCTCTTTTCTGAGATCGGTGAGTCCCGCCCTCAGAACGCGGCTCGTGGTGCGTTCTGCTATGCGAGTGATAGACCGCAGTGCCTTTTCTCCAGCATCGGCATTGATCAATGCAGGCAGACCGGCGGAATCGTTGCGTGCGCGTTGCACTTCAAAATCCCAACGGTTATCGATCACCCTTAACTCGCTGATCAATTCAAAAACCTCATTTTGCTCGCGCAGATCGACGGCCTGGGTTTTCTGATAAAAGAACGACAGCGCCGCGATAGCTGCGAGCGCTGCCATCACCAGCATGATGTCGAGAAGGATTTCTGACCTGTTCATATAATCCCGTTACCTTTTTTTACAGCCGACGTACCATAACTTCTGGTTGCAACCGCCTCATATCAAACACCAACTCATCATTGGCCTGAATATCTGCCATGCATCAAGTGGCGCGTGGCAAATCCGGAGCCATTCTAACCATCACTGCCACAAAGTAAATGGCATAGCACAAATTGCAGGAACAACATGCGCTGCCAAGGACATTCCTGCGAATTGCATAGAATGCAATAATATTCTATACATTGTTCATGGAAATGGCTTTGAGCTCATTCCGCAACTTTGCATAATCCGGGCAAGCAATTTCCACCACGTTCCAGAACTTTGCAGAATGGTTCATTTCGCGCAAGTGAGCCAGTTCATGCACCACCACATAATCGATCAAACGCAATGGCAGCTTGATGAGTTGCAGGTTCAGACGCACCACGCCCTGCGCAGTACAACATCCCCATTGTGTTTTCGCGGAAGAAAGTTTTACCGCACTCGGCGCGACGCTCAGCAACGGCGAGTAGTGCCTTACGCGTTCCGCAAACATCTGCCCGGCTTCATTCTGGTACCAGCACGAAACCGCTGCCTCGACACAGGATGGCTCGCTGCCATTGGCAACGAACACCAACAACTCCCTGCCCCTCCGGTACGCCGGCGCGGCAAATAAGCTCCGTTCGACACGCAAGCCAAGCAAATCACCCAGAAAGGAGATCGTTTCGCCATCGGCCCAGCGCGTTTCTACCGGCGTACTCACCTGCCAGCCGTCCAGCTTTTCAACCACCCAGCGGGCTTTGTCCTGCAACACACTGTTCAACCACTTCTCCGAGGAGCGCAACGGTACGCTTACAGTCAGGCCGCGATCGTCGATGCGCAAACCGATACTGCGGCGTTTGCTGCTGCGTTTCAGCGTGTACGTGACGTGCTTGCCGGCCAGCAGCGCGGCACGCTGCTCGACGCCGGGTGGAACGACCATATTTCTCAGGCGCTTGAACATTTGGACACCTTTGAAAACCGTAGCGAGCGATTCGAGAGCAAGGCGCACGGAGCGCAACGAACGAGGCATATCACATAGATAGACGAGGAGTGAGCACCGCGCAACGCAGCGAGCGGATGGGTGGTTGCATAGCAGCCGGGAACCCACCGGCCTACTCCTTGCGGGTGAATCGAATCGCGCAGTAGGTTTTCAGAGGTGTCCATCAATGCGGAAGCTGCTGAATTTCATTCTCGATCCATGCTTCGACGCGCGCGTTGATCTCATCCGCCTTGAGGCCTTTGGTCTCGATCGGTGCACCGATGCTCATCGTGATCAGGCCGGGATGTTTGCTGAACGCTTTTCGCCCCCACAGTCTCCCGGCGTTATGCGCCACAGGAATCACCGGCACGCCGCAATTTTCAGCCAGCAGCGCGCCGCCGATCTTGTATTTGCCGCGCTTGCCAAACGGGATGCGCGTCCCTTCCGGAAAGATCACCACGCAAAAACCCTGCGCGATCCTCTGCTCGCCCTGCTTCAACAACTGCCTGATCGCACCTTTGCCATCGCTGCGCTTGATCGCGATCGGGCTGGTGAGCGCCAATGCCCAGCCGAAAAACGGAATCCACAGCAGCTCGCGTTTCAGCACCCACACTTGCGGCGGAAAGACTTTTTGCAAGGCCAGCGTCTCCCAGGCCGATTGATGTTTGCACAGCACGACGCAGGGCTGCTTGGGCAGATTTTCGATACCGCGCACTTCATGGCGTATCCCGCACACCAGACGCAACAGATGCAGCATCAGCTTCGCCCACAGTGAAATGAAACGATAGCGCGTAAGCGGACTGAATGGGAATGTCATCAAAGCCAGCACCGAAAAGACCGGCGTGATGATGATTTGCAGCAGCAAGAAAAACAGTGAGCGCATTACCAGCATATCAACTTTATAACCTATAACAGTTCGGTGGCTACCGCAGCCAGATCGGCAAACACTCGTGTACCTTCCGGCATTCCACCCGCCGCCTGGGTTTTCTTTCCTTTGCCGGTAAGAACCAGATAAGGCTGCGCACCCAGCGCGGCGGCAGATTGCAGGTCGCGCAGCGAATCCCCAACGGCCGGGACCTCGTCAAGATTGCCGAGGTTATAGCGCGCCGCGATCTCCTCCAGCATCCCGCTCTTGGGCTTGCGACAATGGCAATTCGCGTCGGCCGCATGCGGGCAGTAGAACACCGCGTCGATACGCGCCCCGACCAAAGCGCAGGCTTTGTGCATCTTGTCATGTATCGCATTCAGCGTCGCCATATCGAACAGTCCGCGCCCCACACCGGACTGGTTGGTCGACACCACGACGCGATAGCCGGCCTGATTCAGCCGCGCGATCGCTTCCAGACTGCCGGGGATCGGCTTCCATTCTTCCGGGCTCTTGATGAACTGGTCGGAGTCGAAATTGATCACGCCGTCGCGGTCGAGAATGATTAGTTCCATGTTGGTGTGGTGAAAGGTGAAAGGTGAAAGGTGAAAGGTGAAAAGCAAAGCGCCTTACAGACAAGAGCAACAACCCCTCCCAACCTCCCCTTGTCAGGGGAGGAGAATGCAGCCTCCCCCCTGAAGTGGGTCAAGCAGGCAATCCGCGTAGCGGATGCTCGCACAAAGGGGGATCGAGGGGGGTTGGTTTTGACGTTCAGCATTTCACCTTTCACTGTTTTAAGTTGCCAGCTTGGAAATATCTGCAACGCGGTTCATCGCCTGATGCAACTGCGCCAGTAACGCCAGTCGGTTACCGCGTAGCGCGGTGTCTTCAACATTCACCATCACGTTGTCGAAGAACGCATCCACAGGTGTGCGCAACGCAGCCAGGGCTTGCAATGAAACGGTATAGTCGCCTGCCGCGAATGCCGCGTTGGCCTTTGGTGCGATCTGGCTCAATGCTTGGTGCAATGCTTGCTCAGCCGTGTCCTTCAACAACGCTGCGTTGACTTCGCTACTCACGCCGCCTTCGACTTTCTTGAGAATATTGCCCACCCGTTTATTGGCGGCTGCCAGCGCAGCGGCCTCTGGCAGCGCAGCAAAGGCGCGCACAGCTTCAAGCTGTTTCGGTACCAGATAGATTTGAGTCGGGTTCAAACACAACACTGCTTCCACCTGATTGGTCGAGTAGCCATACTCGCGCAGCAAGCCACCCAGACGCTCGAACATGAACATCTCAACATCGGTGTGCGCCTGACGCGAAAGCAACTCTTTGGGAAAACTATCAAAAGCGATGTCGACCAGATCAGACAGGCGGAGCTGCAATTCTTTCTCGATCAGCATGCGCAACACGCCCAGCGCATGGCGACGCAATGCGAACGGGTCTTTGTCTCCCGTTGGTATCTGCCCGATGCCGAACATGCCGACCAGCGTTTCCAGTTTATCCGCCAACGCCACGCAGACGCCGACCATATTGCGCGGCAACTCATCACCGGCAAAGCGCGGCTTGTAATGGTCTTCTATCGCAAACGCGATGTCGTCGCTCAAGCCATCATGCTTGGCATAGTAGCGGCCCATGATGCCTTGCAGCTCGGGGAATTCGCCCACCATGTCGGTGAGCAGATCAGCCTTGGCCAGCATAGCCGCTTCTCCCGCCTGCGCGGCCAGCACATCACCGCCCAATTGCAGACCGATCGCCTGAGCGATCGCCCACACGCGTTCCACGCGCTCGCCCTGCGTGCCAAGCTTGTTGTGATACACCACCTTGCGCAAACCTTCCACGCGCGAGGCCAGAGATTTCTTCCTATCCTGATCGAAGAAGAATTTCGCATCCGCCAGACGCGGGCGCACCACGCGCTCGTTGCCACCGATCACCAAACTCGCATCCGCCGGTCGGATGTTGGAGACGATCAGGAACCGATTGGTGAGTTTGCCTTTGTTATCCAGCAGCGGGAAGTATTTCTGGTTCGCTTTCATGGTCAGGATCAAGCATTCCTGCGGCACCTCCAAAAATTCTTTTTCGAATTTCCCAACCAGCACATTGGGACGCTCGACCAGCGCAGTCACTTCGTCCAGTAGTGCATCGTCTTCGATGTGCTTAAGGTTCTCTTTGGTTGCGGCAGCAGCTAACTGGCGAGCGATTTCGGCGCGGCGTTTTTCAAAATTCGGAATGACGGAACCTTCAGCTTCCATCTGTACTTCATAGCTGTCGGCGCTCTTCAGCACAACCGTTGCGCTTGCCGCCTCGAAGCGGTGGCCATGTGTATCGCGTCCTGCTTGCAAGCCGAGAATATCTATCTCAACGACATCGCTGCCATGTAGAGCTACAAGCTTGTGCGCGGGCCGTACAAAATTCACGGTGGTCCAGCCAGGCTGTTCACAGTTTTCATGCAACTGGTAGCCCATAACTTTTGGTATGGGTAATTGGCTCAAAGCGAACCTAAACGCAAGATTAAGAAGTGGGGATAAAGACCACCCATCCTCTTCAAAGTCGAGAAACACATATTCGGTGTTTCCCTCCATTTCACGAACGAGATCAGAGCCCGTGCAGTTTTCTTTTTCTAAGCGCTTCTTGAGTGCGGCCGTTTGACTGCCCCCATCCTCAAAAGCCACTGATACGGGCATCAACTTTTTCCGGACGCGTTTAGTTGGTGCTTTTCCGCGCACGTTCGTAATATGCGCCGCCAAGCGTCTTGGGGACGCATAAGGGGTTGTTACACTTCCAGCTTCAAGAAGGCCTTCTTTGCTCAACTCTCTTGTGAGTGCTGTCGCAAACGACTCGCCCAGTTTTTGTAGTGCCTTTGGTGGCAATTCCTCGACAAGCAGTTCAACCAGCAGATTCTTCGTCGTCATCACGCAACCTTCTTTTCGATCTGCGCCAGCACTTCAGCCGCCCACGCCTTCGGCGCCATCGGGAAACCCATACGTGCGCGGCTCTCGTAGTAGCTCTGCGCCACACTGCGCGCGAGATTGCGGATGCGCCCGATATAGGCGGCGCGCTCCGTCACCGAGATCGCTCCGCGAGCATCCAGCAGGTTGAAGGTGTGCGCCGCCTTCAGCACCTGCTCGTAGGCGGGCAGCGCCAGTTGTTGTTCGATCAGATGTTTGGCCTGTTTCTCATGGCTGCCGAACGCACCGAGCAGGAATTCCACATCGCTGTGCTCGAAGTTGTAAGCGGATTGCTCGACCTCATTCTGGTGATACACGTCGCGGTAAGTGACGCCCTCGGTCCATGTCAGATCGAAGACGTTATCCACGCCTTGCAGATACATCGCCAGCCGCTCCAGCCCGTAGGTGATCTCGCCGGTGATCGGTTTGCAGTCGATGCCGCCGACCTGCTGAAAATAGGTGAACTGCGTCACTTCCATGCCGTTCAGCCATACTTCCCAGCCCAGCCCCCATGCGCCCAGCGTCGGATTCTCCCAATCGTCCTCGACGAAGCGGACATCGTTTTTCTTCAGATCGAAACCGAGCTCTTTCAGCGAGCCGAGATACAACTCCAGAATGTCGGCAGGAGCGGGTTTCAGCACCACCTGAAACTGGTAGTAATGTTGCAGGCGATTCGGATTCTCTCCGTAACGACCGTCCCTGGGACGGCGCGAGGGCTGCACATAAGCGGCTTTCCATGGCTCCGGACCGAGCGCGCGCAAAAAGGTGGCGGTGTGCGACGTGCCCGCGCCGACTTCCATGTCATAGGGCTGCAGCAGCGCGCAGCCCTGCTTGTCCCAATAGTTCTGCAGCGTCAGGATGATTTGCTGAAAACTTAGCCCCTGGCTAAGTTTCGGTGAAGACTCATATCCGCCTGCGGATGTGATGTCGGAGCCAAAACTCGGTTTGTTGCCGAGTTGGGGTGAAGACTCATATCCGCCTGCGGATGTGATGTCGGAGCCAAAACTCGGTTTGCTGCCGAGTTGGGGCGAAGACTCATGCCCGCTTGCGGGCGTTATGGCGGAACCAAAGGTAAGCATCTGGTGATCCAGGCGATTGCAAAGGTGCGCATTTTACTGGTTTTCCGCTGCTTCCGTCAGCCCAACATGCGGTCTATCCGGAATGCCGGCAATTTCTTGTTTGTGGTATTCGCAGCCGGTCTCTTGTATATTCTGTCGCCAGGCAACCCGGTGGTTGATTTGTTCGCGCAACATCAGTTGTACCGCGACAAACCACCAGAGTCCTTTTCTAAAGAGGTGACCATGAAGTTTTGTACCGCGATTATGTTTGTTCTCGCCCTTGGAATAAGCGGCTTTTCCCATGCAGAAGGTGAGATCGTTATCAAGTTCAGCCATGTGGCCGCACCGGACACAGCCAAAGGACAGGCGGCGGAAAGATTCAAACAACTCGCAGAGCAGAATACCAATGGCCGGGTCAAAGTCGAGATCTATCCGGACAACCAGCTCTACAATGATAACGACGAGATAGAAGCGCTACAGAACGGCTCTGTACAAATGCTGGCCCCTTCCCTTTCAAAATTCGGACTCATCGGGATGCGCGTGTTCGAGTTATTCGACCTGCCCTATATATTTCCCAGCCGTGAGATCCTGCATCGCGTCACTGATGGCGACATCGGCAAGAGTCTGTTCAAAAAGCTGTCAGCCAAAGGTTTGACCGGCCTGGCCTATTGGGACAATGGCTTCAAACAGATGAGCTCGAACAAGACCATTCATAAAGTGGATAACTTGAAAGGACAGAAGATGCTCATTCAGTCCTCCAAGGTGCACGAAACACAAATGAAGGTTCTCGGCGCGATCCCGCAAGTGATGCCATTGAGCGAGTTCAATACCGCCTTGCAGCAGGGCAGCGCAGATGGGACAGAGAACACGATTTCGAATTTCCATGCCCAGAATCTGCATCAGGTGCAAAAACACCTGACGATCTCCAATCACGGTTATCTTGGTTATGCGGTCATCGTCAATAAAAAATTCTGGGATGGTCTGCCAGACGATATCCGTGAAGCATTGTCGCAGGCCATGAAAGAAACGACCCTCTTTGAACGTGACATCGCGCTGAAGGCAAATGACGATGCGCTGGCCAATGTCATCGCGGCCAACACCACCCAAGTGTATGTCTTGTCACCCAGGGAGCGCACCGCATGGCAGATGGCAATGCTTCCGGTATATCAGGAATTCGAGAATGAGATTGGAAAGTACCTGATCAAAAGCGTCGCTTACACCGCACAGCAGGTCAAGAAAGATCAGGATGCGGCCAACGCGAAGAAGAAATCTTCCACAAAAAAATAATCGCGTCCCATACCAGCGCGATAACACTTTATTTCATCACCGCCCCGCTCTGCTCAAAGCCAGCTTTTTTGCCCGCGACAGACTTTTGATCTGCATCTCGCGTTTCAGTGCAGCGGATTTTCCGGCGCAGGTTTCGCGCCAGACCAGCCTCACCGGCGATCTGCCCCGGGTGTACTTTGCTCCTTCTCCTGCATTATGTGCGGTGAGACGTTTGTCGATGTCGTTGGTGATGCCGCAGTACAGCGTGCCGTCGGCGCAACGCAGGATGTAACAGCACCAGTCCATACCCCTCTCCCTAACCCTGATGAACTACTAGCCATTTGACTAGGCTGCCCAACATCGTCAGCCAAGTCACTGGTTATCTCCCACAAGGGGAGAGGGAATGCGCTGGCGTCGAGTCCGCGCATAAGCCAGCATAGCCGCGATCAGCAGCATCACTGCCGCATTCCCCCAGCGCACATAGGGCGTGAAACCTTCATAGCCTTGCGCCGTGCCGCGCAACACGGCTTCCTGGTGCTGCGGCAATTGCTGCAACACCTTGCCGTCCGGTCCGATGATGGAGGTCACACCGGTGTTGGTGGCACGCAGCATCATGCGGCCGGTTTCCAGCGCGCGCATCTGGGAGATCTGGTTGTGCTGCGCCGCAGCATGGGAATGTCCATACCATGCATCGTTGGTCAGATTCAACAATATGCTGGCCTGCGGCAGATGGCGGATGACTTCCTCGCCGAACACGTCTTCATAGCAGATATCCGGTGCCACCTGCTGTCCCGCGACATGCAGCGGCGGCTGTGTCTCTCCGCCGCGCGCCAGATCGCCCATCGGGATGTCCAGCACGCCGTTGATGAACCAGCCCAGCAACGGCCTAAGCGGGATGAATTCGCCGAACGGCACCAGATGATGTTTGCGGTAATGTTGTTCATCCGCCAAGCCGAGCGTGAACACACTGTTGTAATAACTGCCCTGGTCACGCTCGAAGGCGCCGAACAACACATCGCCGCCGTTCTGTCTGGCATGATCGCGCAGTTGCTCGATCATATTTTGCGGAACTTCATGGCGAAACAAAGGCAGCGCGGTTTCCGGCAGTACGGTGAGACGCGCATCGCTTTGCAGTGCCAATCTCCGATAGGTTTCCAGCGTGCCAACCAAAGCGTCTTCATCGAACTTGAGATTTTGCGAGATGTTGCCTTGCACCAGCGCCACGCTGAACGGCTCGCCGTTGGGCTTCGTCCACTCCACCGCGCGTAACGCCGCGCCTCCTGTCCACAGTGCGACAATAATAAGCAAAGCCACCTTGCCCGGCATGCTCCAGCTCACCCTCAGAACCAACGCCAGCAAACCTGCACTCACCGCCGCCACCAGCGACACGCCATATACACCGAACAGTGGCGCGTAGCCGGCAAGCGGACTGTCGCTGTGCGCGTAGCCCAGCGTCAGCCACGGAAAGCCGGTGAAAAGTGTGCCGCGCAGCCACTCGGCCAGCACCCAAGTTGCAGGCATCACCAGCACGGGGCGCAGCCGGTCTGCCGCCGGGATATGCGCCTGCGCATAACCGGCCAGCGCAGGAAGCAAGGAGATGAAGGCGGCGAACAACAGCGTGGCCGACACTGCCAGCAGCATCGGCATGTCGCCGTAATCGTGCAGTGCGACATAGATCCAGCTTATACCGGCGCTGAACAGACCCAAACCAAAAACAAAGCCCAGCCACGCCGCTTCGCGTGGCGAGTCAGCGCGCTGCATCAACGAGAACAACACAGCGAGTGCCAGCACCGGCACCGGAAAAATCCCGAGCGGGGCAAAGCCGGACACACACACCGCCCCAGCCAACAATGCCGAACCTGAATATTTATTAAATAAACTCATGCAAAAATTCTGCTGTAAACATCCCTAAAATCCCCTTACAGCATAACCCATTCGGTGCGCCAATTACCAAACTCAATAGTCAACTCTGCATGCAGGGTGCGGCATTATGTCGCAGAGACGAGCGCAAGATATTTGATAGCATCGCACCACGCCTTTACATACTGGAAAAATTTACGGGGAGTTCAAATGAAAATAAAACTGCTGTTTGCTACTTTACTCTGCACTACTGCCAACGCCTACGCATCCTGCGGCTCGTCATTTTGCGCAGTCAATACTCATTGGGACACACAGGGACTGGTGAATGACAAGGGACTTCGCATCGATTTGCGCTATTCCTACGCCAAAGCCGACACCCCGCGCGTCGGTTCGTCGAAAGTAACCAATGACCCGGCCTTGGCTGCACTTGGAGACGAGGTTGAAAACCTGCGCACTATCAATCAAACCCTGAATATGGATGTTGATTATGCGATCAACCGGCAAATTAGCTTTACGCTTGATTTGCCTTTAGTAAAGCGCGACCACTCACATACGATCGCCGATGGTCTTGGCGGCGGCACACCTGAGCAGGGCAGCTTCAGCAAGTTGGGCGACATCCGCGTGATAGGCAGCTACAGGCTCGATTCTGACGAACACCATTCAGGTAGCGGTATTCGATTAGGCTTGAAGCTCCCTACCGGCAGCACCGATTGGAAATTCCAGCCTGGTGTACTCGGCGAAAGCAGTTTGCAACCGGGCAGCGGCAGCACCGATGCGATTCTGGGCGCGTATTATCATCAGGATCTGGCTGATTCGCCATGGGGCTGGTTCGCCAGCGCTCAATTTCAATCCGCGCTTAGCACCAAAAACGACTACCGTCCGGGTAATAATATCGCGCTGGATATTGGCGCCCACTACGCGATTTCCCCATCCTTGATTGGTTTATTGCAGCTGAATGCCCAGTTCAAGGAACGCGATAGCGGCCTGAATGCCAATCCACACTCCGGCAGCAAAAGCCTGAATCTCAGCCCCGGCCTGAGTATCGGTATCGCGCCGGAGACCAGGCTGTATGGTTTTGTGCAACTGCCGCTGTATCAGTACGCCAATCCCGATCCAGCCGGGACACCCTTCGGTCAGCTGACTGCGCCTTGGTCGTTATCCGTCGGTGTCAGCCAGACTTTTTAATCAAAAAACCACTCCAAAGCGGAGCTTGGCTGATGACCCGGCATAGATCCGCGCGCGCAAGGAAGGGTTTGTTACAGGCCCCGACCTCGAATGACACGAACCAGTATAGCCAGAATCGCGATGACCAGTAGAACGTGAATGAGTCCGCCCATGGTGTATGAGGAAACCATCCCCAACAACCAGAGGACGATCATTACGACAACAATAATTTCAAGCATTTTGTATCCTTTCCTGCACAGTTCTCAGTGCCTGCACAATTTGAGCCTCGATTGCCACACCACCCAGACTCGCTGCGAATAATCTTGGATTGATTCCCAATTTGGGTAGCGCAAACCCCCACGCTGCCGCTCCGTCTGACGTCAAGATTCCGGCAGGCCCTTTCAGTGAGTCAAACAGCCGCTTGCTCCCGTCCGGCGCTTCTTCACCCACGACCTAGCGGCGGCTTATGAGAAACCCGATGAGCAGCCCGAGGCCGGCGCCGATACCGATAGCTTGCCAGGGATTCTCATGCACGTAGACATCCGTCGCCTTGGCTGCCGCTCTGGTCCGGTCAAGCAACGCGTCCTCGGCATCGGCCATTCTTTCCTTCGCCATAGCGAGCGACTCGACCGCATTGGCACGCACCGTTGCCAGCGCCTCGCCACCCTGGTTAGCCGTGGCCTTGATCAGCGCCTCTGCATCCGCAATCACCGTTTTGAAATCTGCGATCAGCTGCTCTTTTGACATATCGGGAATATTTGCTTTGATAGATACTTTTTTCGTGCTCATTGGGATTTCCTCCATAAGATGCTGCTCAAAAATACACGGTTTCTGGCGGCATGCCACAACGGAAAAATCCGTCTTCTCACTTGCATACAACCGTGTAAAAACCTGTAGTTCGATTATGGGTTCAAGACTGGGTGCAATCTGTACGGTGTCGCACATAGCGATTTCCGCAGCGAATTAATTATTGACGTGCTTGCCGCGAGTATATCGACAGACAGCTGGCTGAAGTAACAACCAGCGCCATCCCGCTAAACAACCCAATGCGGATTGGATTTGGCAATCAGATAACGCTCCCAGGCAGGCTAAGAGCGCCTACCCTGGCCGCTTGAGACTTGAAGAATGCGGCATGGTCGCATCGAGTCAATAGAGCAGTTCGGCGAATCGCTTGGGCACTGACAGCCGCAACAACGAGCAATTATTGCTCCCTTATGCGCGCCAACGTACAGATAAGGCCTGATGAGAATGGCATCATCGCCGAACTGATGGAGTGATGATGTAATGGGTTCGACTAGCCGGTTCTTCCGGGAAACTTTTTGCCGATTGCCCAGCTGGTCGCATACCTTTCGTTAACACCGGGCTGCATCGCCGGGATTGCGGTCGGCTCGAAATGTATATCAACCACAAGGAAATCAAAATGAACTGGGATCGTATAGAAGGTAACTGGAAGCAATTCAAGGGCAATGTCAAACAGCAGTGGGGCAAACTTACCGACGATCAGCTTGTCGTGATTGCAGGCAAGATACAGGAATCCTACGGTGTCACTCAGGGCGAAGCGGAGGAGCAACTTGAAGACTGGCTGAGGCGCCATAACTAGCCAAGGTTACCCCGGTACGGGCCGCACAGCGTGCATATTGCCAACAGTCAGAGTCATGGGGCTGTATTGGCAGCTTTAGTCGTTGGCGTGATGAAGAATGGCATATCAAATGCCGAATATAAATACACGTCAATTTGGCAAGCGCGGCATGAACATCGATTTGTTAAATTTCTCAGGAGGAAATTTCCATGAATATACCTTTTTATAAATTCTTCTTCGTCATGGCGCTCGCCGCCGCACTGATCATTCTTATCACTGGCTGAAATCAACATGATGTTGATTCTCCCATCCCCTATCTGCCAGCGCCGATGGCGGCAGGCATGGAAATGGACGACACTGCGGTGACTGCAAAAATGTAATCCGCGCTCGTCGACGATCAGGCACAGATTATCCGGGCGATCGAACTCAACCCCACTGCCGAAGGAGTGCGTGGATTCGTCAATAGAATCCCTCCTTGAGCGTAGAGCCAATAGCATATCGTATCTGCTGTGAACACTCGCAGTTAAAGGATGAGCAGCAACAGCAAGATGATCAGCAGTATGCTGACAGCGCCACCGCCCGCAGGCAATTGATCCAGATGTTGAGACAGCATTTGCGTCTCGTTCACGGTGAGCGCATCCACGCGCGCCTGCACCTGTATCGGCTCGACACCGAGCGAAAGCAGTTTTGCCTTCACCGCCTCGCGGTTAAGTGTGTCCTGATTGCGTTCGGTCTGTTGTTGTTCAGGACCGTTGTTGATCGTGGCATCGGTGTCGACTATCGCGGCGTTGGCGACTGGCAGTTGCAGGCTCATCGCGAGCATGCCGGCGAAGACAGTCAAGCTGGCGGGTTTGGTAAGGCCTTGAAGGGTTTTCATGGTAGCAGTCTCCTGGATCGGTTGGGTAGATTTAAACGATTCCCTCGGAAGCAATTCAACCAAGGGTATTGCCAGTTCATATATTCCAACAGATTACACCCGTAATAATCTGTACGCCAACGAACATATGTGGAAGAAGCCCGTCTCACTGACACGCAGAGTGAAAGGAGTCAATAGGTTGAAAAACTGTATGCCCATCAAGCATTAACGGCACGACGAGACATGCTGCGCTGGGCATTTAACAAATCCCCTATATGTGCGTCAACGAACAGAACCATTACAATTGCTGAGAGAGTATGAACACGGGTGTTCATTTTTCTCCCTTTTATGGGCACCTGAAGTAACAGACTCGGTAACGGCAACGCCGTTACCGAGCTTATTTCCGATACGCGCGATTGAGGGACACAAATTCCGGAGCTTCGGAGGCCATGTCACCGCCTCGATCGACGCCGTGGTCGACGGAACCTATTCGACTTGGGAGGCTTGGCGCGTGGCACTTCCAGCCGCTACCCTTGCAGTCACCCGCTCGCTATTTCGCGTAAGCGTAACCGCCGCGCCGATGGACTTGTCGTTCACTTCACCGCAGGGCTTCTACATCGACGACTATATTCAGGAGATCCTGAACTCTTCGTCGCCGACGACGATCATCGAGTCATACAAGACCGGCTTCGAGGTTCCCTGAGCCATCAGGGTCCTCGTCAGCGAGGTGAATTGGTATATGCCGCTTTGTTAGTAAGCGCACAGAACCGGGCACCAGTTGGTATTAACATTCAAACACCGACTCTAGAAAGTGATTGTGCGATTCGAGCCGGATTTGGTACGGGCATGAGATGTATAAACCAATATGGGAGGAACTTAAAATGAACAAAGATCAAGTCAAAGGTGCGGCAAAAAACATCGGCGGCAAAATTCAGGAAGAAGCAGGCAAATTGTTTGGCAATTTGGGACAGCAAGCAAAGGGTCTGAAAACCCAGGCCGAAGGTAAAGTACAGCAACATATCGGGAACCTGAAAGAAGTCGCAAAGGACATCAGGAAGATCTGAAACATCGCGCATGGCTCTAACGCGAACAAACATCTGCTTGTGCGGCTGTTTTTTCAGCTGAACCAGTATCGCGGGCACGGGCAGCTTTTCCGGATGCATACCGTAGCCCCACGCAATTCGCTTCCCCAACACATGCCTGCCGAGCATAAATTTCTCGAAATGCATTGCTTTGTGCTTAAATCGCGCCTCTTACAAGTTACCAACAAGAAACTCTCATGGAAAAGATCCGCCTGTCCAAACGCATGTCCGAACTCGGGCTGTGCTCGCGCCGCGAAGCGGATGGCTATATCGAAAAAGGCTGGGTGGAAGTCGATGGCGAAGTGGTCAGCGAGTTGGGCAGCAAGGTCTATCCGAGCCAGCAAGTCACCTTGCGCACCGCCGCGCAGAACACCCAACAACAGCGCGTGACCATCATGCTCAACAAGCCGATCGGTTATGTATCCGGACAGGCCGAACACAATTACAAGCCGGCAATCACCTTGCTGGATGAAGCGACGCACTGGGCGGAAGACCAGTCACCGCTGCGCTTTCATCGCAGCCAACTCCTCGGTCTCGCCCCGGCAGGGCGGCTGGATATCGACTCGCAGGGCTTGCTGGTTCTCACCCAGGACGGTCGTATCGCCAAGCAGCTGGTCGGCGAGGATTCCCCGGTGGACAAGGAATATCTGGTGCGCGTTCAGGGAAAACTGGAGAATAGCGGATTGGCTTTGCTCAATCAGGGCCTGAAGCTGGACGGTGAATATCTCAAGCCCGCCAAGGTGAGCTGGCAGAACGAGGACCAGTTGCGTTTCGTGCTGCACGAGGGGAAAAAGCGCCAGATCCGCCGCATGTGCGAACTGATGGGGCTGAAGGTCACCGGACTGAAACGAATCCGCATCGGCAAAGTGAAGCTGGGTAATCTGCCGGTGGGACAGTGGCGCTATCTGGGACCTGAAGAAAAATTCTAAAGCCGAGCCGTTCTGATCCGGCGCGGGGTCAGATTTATTTCTTGCTCAGCTGCCATTCCTGAAGTCTGGCGGGAACGCCCAAAAGCCAGCCCTGCCCGAAGTCGCACTGCATTCCCAGAAGTATTGCACTGACATCTTCGCTTTCGATCCCTTCGGCGACCACTTTCATGCCCAGCGAATGCGCCAGAGTGATTGTGGATCGCACGATCTCCTGACTCTGTACCGACTTCGCGATGGATTCGATGAAAGTCGCGTCTATCTTCAGCGTGCCGATCGGATAGCGCTGTAAATGTGCCAGGCCGGAATGTCCGGCTCCATAATCGTCAAGCGCGATGCTGCAACCCGACTCGATCAGCCTGTTCATGATCTTCAACGCGACCTCCGGCTGCTCGACCATGGCTGTTTCTGTCAGTTCCAGTTTCAGTTCTGTCGGCCTCATGTTCTGGTTCGCGATGATGGCCTGCACATCTTCAACCAACGTCTCATCGCTCAATTGGGCTGCCGATAAATTGACACTGACGAATGGCGCTGCATGATCCGTGAATTTTCTCAGTTCAGGCCAGTCATGGCAGGCGCGGTCCAGCGTCCACAGGCCGATCTCCCGGATAAACCCGGTCTGCTCGGCGATCCATAGAAAATCCTTGGGCTGCATCACCCCGTCGGTCGGATGGTGCCAGCGTATCAGCGCTTCGAATCCGGCGATTCGGCCATCGGCAAGATCGCAGATTGGCTGATAATGCAGCTGAAACTCTTCGCGGGACAAGGCACGCGACATTCCGTGCGCGAGGGATATCTTCTGTGTCGCCTCGCCCTTTGCGGCACTGCGGCGTATCGACTGCTCTGCCGACAGTTTGACACTTGTCGCCGACCCCGACGAACCATCGTGCTTATCCCTGAAACGCTCGAGTATCACCAGCAGCAAATGGCGCAGGATCGGGTCGCTCTTTTCCAGCAATCCATCCAACAGTTTGCGCGGGATAGGTACCAGCACCGCTTTCTCGATCGCCCTGACGGTTGCAGTACGCGGCTGACGGTCGATCAGGGACACCTCCCCGAACAGTTCGCCCTTGCCTATCAATTTGATACGACGTTCCCTGCCCTGCTCCACAACATATACTTCAACAACACCTTGTTCGATAAGATAGGCACAATCGCCGGCATCACCATATCCGAAAATCTGCTCTCCGCCGGCAAAGACCTCGCGATCAAACTCATCAAACATATGCGCTCCCTATCCAATAAAATCAGGGTGTATATTTGTGGGTCCCCAGGGTGACAACGACCAGATCATCATTCGGCCGCCTCCGCCCCCCAGAGCGTTACAGGAAGGACAATATACCAAATTGGCCAGATTTGCCTACTTTAAAATGGAGTTGCTACGCTCCACGGGGGAATGACTGCATGATGAAAAACCGCGTGAAGTAAATTACGGTTTTCTTGCCGCCGTTTCCCCGATTCTGACCAGCAACGAATACAGCCTGCGGCTATCCGCGCGCAACACCGTGAAAGTGAGCCCGCCTAGATGTACATGATCGCCGCGCTTGGGCAATTGCCCGGCGGCCTTGAGTACCAACCCACCCACGGTGTCGCACTCCTCGTCGCTGAATTCCGTGCCGAGTGCGGCATTGAAATCGGCGATCTCGGTATCTGCTTTGACGCGATACTGGCCTGAGATATCCGCGATGATGTTGTCCTCGTCATCATCAAAATCGTATTCATCCTCGATATCACCGACGATCTGCTCCAGCACGTCTTCGATGGTCACCATGCCGGACACCCCGCCGTATTCGTCTGCCACCAGCGCGATATGATTGCGGTTGCTGCGAAAATCGCGCAACAGCACGTTGAGACGCTTGGACTCGGGCACAAACACCGCAGGGCGCAGCATGTCGCGCACGTTGAACCCTTCTCCGGCGTAATAGCGCAGCAGGTCCTTCGCCAGCAGGATGCCGATGATGTTGTCCTTGTCGCCATCGATCACCGGGAAGCGCGAGTGCGCGGTGTCGATCACGAACGGGATGAATTGCGCCGGTGGCTCGCTGATGTCGATGACATCCATTTGCGCGCGCGGGATCATGATTTCACGGACCTGCCGCTCGGAGACCTGCAACACGCCTTCCATCATCGACAGCGCGTCAGCATCCAGCAGATTGCGATCATAAGCAGAGTGCAGCAGCTCGACGAGCTGCTCCCGGTCTTCAGGTTCACGCAGCAGAAAAGCGGATAGGCGCTCCAGCAGGCTGGGTTTGCTAGTCTCGGAATCGTCCATGTGGTTAATGCCGGGTCTCTTGGTAAGGATCAGGGTAACGCAATTTTAGCATCAGCGCGGTTTCCAATGATTCCATTTTGGCAGCATCCTTTTCGCGCTCATGTTCATAGCCCTGCATATGCAGCACGGCGTGGATGGTGAGATGGACGTAATGAGCAAGCAAATCTTTGTGCTGTTCAAGCGCTTCTTTTTCCACCACCGGCGCGCAGATCACGATGTCGCCGGACAGCATGCTGGATTGACCTGATACCGGTTGCACGCTGCAATCGTCATACACAAACGTCAGCACATTGGTAGCGTAATCCTTGCTGCGATAAGTCCTGTTCAGCTCGCGCCCCTCGGCCTCATCCACGATGCGCAACACGATTTGCACATCGCGCTGCAAAGCGGCCTTGATCCAACCGCGAAATTGCGCACGCGTCGGCACAAGTCGGTGGCTGCTGGCATATTGTACGGCCAGAGAGACCTTGTGCGTCTTTGTTCTGCTCGTATCGCTCATAGCAGTTCGCCACGCAGGGTATGGCGTACCACCTGGGTGATCTTTACCTTGGCGAAGCGCCCGATCATGCCTGCCGCGCCGCTAAAGTTCACGATACGATTGTTGTCGGTACGCGCAGCGAGCTCACTCCCGTCCTTTTTCGATATCCCTTCGACCAGCACGCGCTGCATCGTACCCAGCATTCCCAGGGCCACCCCTGCCTCGTGCTCCGCAACCCGGTCCTGCAATCGCTTCAGCCTCGCTGCCTTTACTTCGTGCGGCGTATCGTCGCGCAGTTCTGCAGCGGGCGTGCCGGGACGCGGGCTGTACAAATAGCTGAAGCTGTTATCGAAGCCCACCGCATCGATCAGCTCCATGGTCGCCTCAAAATCCTGTTCGGTCTCGCCGGGGAAACCGACGATGAAATCCGAAGTGATGCATATATCCGGTCGTACCGCGCGCACTCTGCGTATGATGGATTTGTATTCCAGCACGGTATGACCTCGTTTCATCGCCGCCAGAATGCGATCCGAGCCGGACTGCACAGGCAGATGCAGATGGCTGACCAGTTTGGGCGTGGTGGCATACAGATCGATCAGCCGCTGCGTCATCTCCCTCGGATGCGAGGTGGTATATCGCAGTCTTTCTATGCCATCCAGCGCGGCGATGGCTTGCAGCAGATAAGCAAAATCCACCGTGTCTCCATCATCGCCCGAGCCACGGTATGCGTTGACGTTCTGGCCGAGCAGGGTGACCTCTTTCACCCCCTGCGCTACCAATTCTTCTACATCGCGCATCACATCAGCCAGCGGGCGCGACACCTCTTCACCACGGGTATAAGGCACCACACAGAACGTGCAGTATTTGCTGCAGCCTTCCATGATGGATACATAGGCGGTGCCGGATGCATCCTGTGCAGTGGGAAGATGATCGAATTTCTCGATCTCGGGGAAGCTGATGTCTACCTGTGCACGTCCGGTCTCACGGCGAGCCCTCAACAGCTGCGGCAGGCGGTGCAGTGTCTGCGGCCCGAACACCACATCCACGTAGGGGGCACGCTGCAGGATCGCAGCGCCTTCCTGACTGGCGACACAGCCGCCCACTCCGATCAGCAGGTTCGGGTTGGCGAGCTTCAGCGTGCGCACCCTCCCCAGATCGGAAAATACCTTCTCCTCGGCCTTCTCGCGTATCGAGCAGGTGTTGAACAGGATCACATCCGCATCTTCGGGTTTTTCGGTCTGCACCATGCCGTCGCAGGCGCGCAATACGTCGGCCATCTTGCCCGAATCGTACTCGTTCATCTGGCAGCCGAATGTCTTGATGTAAAGTTTGTTGCTCACGCAGGAATATAACCTTTGAACTTGTCGGCAGTCTGACCGCAGGACGCCTATGCAAGGACATGGCCCAAGCCAAATCCGAGCAAAAAAGTCGTGTAAGATACTAACAAAAAGCCCTTGCACGCGCAAAAAATTGTGCTACGATTCTGCCGGGTTAAGTTGTAGTTATGTTCAATCTAGCTCTCTGGGAGGGGAAAAATGGCAATTATCGCGACTATCGCAGCAGTAGGAACCGCACTGGCAGCAGTTGTGTTTTCTTTGTGGATGTTGACTCAGTTGTTCTCAAGCAAATAAGTATCATCAGCAACAAATAAAAAACCAGCCCAGGCTGGTTTTTTTGTTTGGTGGTGGTGATAGGTGGATTTGAACCACCGACCTCAGCGTTATGAGTGCTGCGCTCTAACCACCTGAGCTATATCACCGCAAAGAGCGCGGCATTCTCCAGATTTCGCCCAGCCTTGTCAATGTGCACAGGGGACATTCTTCAGTTCGCTGCCGGGGAAATCCTTCTGCATCGAGGTCAATCTGGCCTCTGTCGCGGAACCCACGCCGCTCAGGATGAATAGCGTGGCTTTTTGTTTGCCGGAACGCTCCCCGACCCGCGCGGAACGGACATCCTTGTTGCGCATCACATTGAGGAAGTTTTGTGCCGCCTCTTGCGTCTTGAACACGCCCAGTGAAATGGCATTTCGCCAGGGGCCGGCATCCTGCACTATGAAATAGTCCACGACACCGCGCGCCTTGAGCTGCGCGACTTTCTGGTTGATCGCGGCCTTGCTGCCCAGCGGCGGTATGTATACCCAATAGCCGATGACTTGTTCAACCTGACGTCTTTCCAATTTGTTGCCGAGCTTCAAATCCGACAACGCCGCCGAGGCAAACTTCAATTCCGCTCCCGAAAATTCGCCCCACTCCAGGCAGACCCGCGCGTTTGTCCTGGCTGCGACCGGTGACGAGATGGACATTGAGAGCTGCAGGTTCGAGGAGAACGGATGCGGTGCGGCAGGATTGATGACAGCAAGCGCGGGGTGTTTCGCGACTGGCACACTTTGCGGCTCATCCTGCAAGCGTATCTTCTCTTCATTCAGCGCGGGTTGCGCCAGCAGCACCGGTTCATCCCGCCATACCCATCCACGCTGTATCAGCGCAAATAGAATCACGTTCGCCAGCAATAGCAACCAGAACGATGTCCTCATTGCTCGCACACTTCCTGCGCGATGATCAACAGACCATGCAGAACCAGATTATCCACGACGCGCAGGGGCATATCGAGATGATCCTCCAACATCTTCGCCGCCCCGCCGCTCAGCACCACCGGCGCGTTTTCCTGGTCGAGAAGCGCATATTGCCGCTGTATTGCGCCGCAACTTGCCTGGATCGCTCCGCTGAACATCGCATCGGCGGTATTCTTCGGGAACTCGGCATATTCTCCCCGGCTTGTCTTCAGCCGGGCTGTTGTGGCACTCAGGCTGTTCTGCATCAATTCCATCCCGGGCAGGATCAGTCCACCCATAAACTCTCCCTGACCTGACAAGGTATCTATCGTAGTCGCCGTACCGCAGCACACCACCAGACATTCTTCACTCACTAGATGCCATGCCGCAAGCAAAGCAGCCCAGCGGTCGCTGCCAAGCTGGTCGGCACGGGAATAACCATTGCGCACACCGCACTGCTCTTGCTGCGCAACTACAAAATGCGGCTTGACGTTCCCGTTCACGCCGATGTCGCGTATGTGCTGAGCGACTTCCTCTCCTGCCACATTGCTGACCCAGACTTGCTCAATGTCATGAAGACCCATACCGAGCAATGCACAGTGCCCTGCAAGGTGTTTCGACAATTCGCCTGCCTGTTCAACAGGCAATATCCCGCTGCTCAACCAGTCCATTCCTTTCACCAGTGCCCACTTGATGCGTGTGTTGCCTGAATCGATCAGCAACATCATCACGGTCGTCCTCCGACTTCACCGGAATTCAAATGCTGTATACCGTGAGTGGTTTCCAGGCGCAACTCCCCGCTGTCGCTGACCCCGCGCGCAATCCCGTTCACGGTTCCCCCGTCAGGCATCCGCACCCGGACTTGGCTGTTCTGATGAATATGGCAGCTCTCCCACTCGGCGCGCAGCAAGGCAAAACCTCCCTGCTCGAATTGCCGCAACACATTCGCCAACTCTAGCAACAAGGTTGCCAGTAGCTGGCTGCGGGTGGGCATTACGGCGCACACTTCATCCAGCGCGCTGGCAGGCTGGTCGATCCTCTTCACCAACTTGGCAGGCAAAGTGCAATTCAGGCCGATGCCAATCACCACCGCGCTCGGTCCCAGCATATCGCCCTGCGCCTCGATCAGCACGCCACCCAGCTTGCCTTGTTCGGTCAGGATGTCATTCGGCCATTTCAGGCGCACCCCTTGCGCACCCAGCTTGTTCAGAGCACGCACCTGCGCGACACCCACCGCCAGACTCAAGCCCGACAAGGCATTTAGTCCGCAGGCAAAACGCCACAACAGGGAAAACGTGAGTGTCGCACCCAAACCGGAATGCCAATTCCGTCCCATCCGTCCACGGCCGGCAGTCTGCAGCTCCACAGCCAGCACACTGCCGCTGGGCGCGCCCCCGTCTGCAACATCCGCCTCCGACACGTTACTGATAGAACTACTAGCCATTCGACTAGGCAAGCCAACAACGCTCGCCAAGTCGCTGGTTATGGCGGAGCCAGCCGATTGCGGAACTGCGCCAAGACCACGCGTAGCATGAGTGTCTGGCGGCGTACCCCTTGCGGGTGTGAGGCGGGGGGACGGCATTCCCGCACCGGGCGCTTGCGCGTACCGTGTCATGCCGTCCAGCCTTGCGCGCTGCAGCAGCAGCGCATTGCTGGAAGTTGCTTGAGGCATAATTTCGATGTCGAATGTCCCGGCTTCTTTACCCAGCCAGCGCACTATCTCATCCCGTTCCAGGCGCTGCCATGGGCGAGCCAGCCGATACCCGCGGCCGCGTACCCGGTGCAAATCCACATCGCACTTCCCGACTTCAGCGAGCGCATTGAACACACTGGCGCGCGACACACCCAGCCGCCCCGCCAGCACTTCTCCGGAATGGAACTCGCCATCCGCCAGCATATCCAGCAACTGCCAGGTTCGCGAGTGAACAGCCCCTTTGGTCATTGCGGCATCTCAACACGCTTTGGCGGTTGCACTTCAAGAAACTTCATCAGCTCTTCGCGCCGGTTCAATGCATCCTTATAGCCCATATCTATCAATGCACGACAGTACTTCTTCTCGGACAGCAGATAGCTCACCAGCGTCGCGCCACTGTGTTTTCTGACTCCGGCCAGACGCAACAGCAAGCGTATCGTCCATGGCAATTCCTTGACGTATCTTTCAGCTATCCCGTCAATCTGCTGGCTGGGCGAAATGACCAGCACATCCACATGCCTGAGATTGGTGCTTTCGCGCATCTCGGTCGGCATGATCGCAACCAGATCGTTGATCTTTTTCAACCTCTCCAGATCCACATCCATGTGATCGAGGAAGATGCTGTTCAGCGCATGTCCGGCGATTTGCGCCAGGGTCGGGTATTCATGTATATCGCTGCGTTGGGACTGATCGACATACTCAATTGCGGTGACACCGATCACCAGTATGCGCGTCGCACCCAGATGTAATGCGGAACCGATCGGAGAAATCTGGCGCATCGACCCATCACCAAAATATTCACGATTGATCAAAGTCGGCTTGAACAGGAATGGTAGTGAGGCCGAAGCCAACAGATGCTTTGTCTCGATCTGAGTCGGCATCCCCATACGCCCGGTGCGCCGCCAGGGAACCAGCTCTTTCACCCCCTGATAAAAAGTCACCGATTGTCCCGAACCATAGCCGGATGCGGTGATGCTCAGCGCGTGCAGCAACCCTGCATCTATGTTCTCCTGAATCTGCTCGCAGGGCAGCATCTCTTCCAGAAATTCGATCAGCGGCGAATTATCGAGCAGCGAAACCCGATTGAGCCTGTTGATGCCCAGCAACCTTAACACCACCCCTGCGGACCAGAGAGCGGTGTTATTGAACACGCCGAGCACATCGGTGCGATAAATCTGACTGGCGTGAAAATTCTTCCAGGTATTCACCAGATACTGCACGCCCATGCTGAAATTTTTTGAGTTGATCGCAAGCGTAGCCGCATTCAGCGCACCCGCCGAAGTACCGCACACGATCTGGAATGGACTGTGCGCGCGGCGCGGCAATAGTTCCGCTATCGCTTTGAGCACCCCCACTTGATAGGCTGCACGAGCTCCGCCGCCGGTGAGTATCAGACCTGTACGATTTTCCATTGCCACACTACTCAACTTCTGCCTGCACCGATTCCAATGCGTCTTTCAGCGTCTCTTCGGGCAAAGCATTCAGCGCCTCGGACAACTGATCGGCTGCGTCCACCAGCGTTACCGGCAGGGTACCGGCATCGGTATTCGCAACCAGCACCGCTGCCGAACCCACCACCCTGAGCAACCTCGCTCTTTCGTTCATCAAAAACTCTATCTCCTTGCTGAGCAAGGCGATTTCCTGTTTGTTCATATGTATTCTCCCTGGTGTGCTTTCACGCCGGCTACTGCCAACGCACTCATATTCACGATGCGCCGCACCGTCGCGGTCGAAGTCAGTATATGCACGGACCTGTTCGCGCCCAACAAGATCGAACCTATCGTGATGCCGTCGCCCGCGGTCATCTTCAACAAGTTATAGGCTATGTTAGCCGAATCCAGGTTCGGCATGACAAGCAGATTGGCCACGCCCTTCAAACGCGAATTCGGGAAGATCTCCGCACGCAGACTTTCCGACAATGCCGCATCACCGTGCAACTCTCCTTCCACTTCCAGATCGGGAACGGACTTCTCCAGCAACTCCCGCGCACGGCTCATCTTGCGCGCCGATGCATCGTCGAAACTGCCAAAGTTGGAATGCGACAATAACGCGACCTTCGGAATCAAGCCGAAGCGCCGCATCTGTTCGGCAGCCAGCATGGTCATTTCGGCCACCTGCTCTGCATCGGGATCGAGATTCACATGGGTATCGCAGATGAACAGCGTGTGTTTGGACAACAGCAGGATATTCATCGCAGCATACACGCTGGCCCCCGGACGACGCCCGATCACTTCATCGATATAGCGCAGATGCTTGAGCGGCTGGGAATCCGTCCCGCACAACATTGCGTCCGCCGCATCTTTATGCACCAGCATCGCAGCGATCAGCGTGTTGCGCCGGCGCATCTCGCGCTTGGCTATCTCCGGTGTCACGCCATGCCGTTCCCTCATGCGATGGTATTCGCTCCAGTATTCACGATAGCGCGGATCGCTCTCGGGATTCACCAATTCAAAATGCTCTCCCGCGCGGATGCGCAGACCCAGCTTGGCGATGCGTTGCTCGACCACAGCCGGGCGACCGACCAGGATAGGGTAAGCGATGCCCTCGTCCACCACGGTCTGCACCGCATGCAGCACGCGCATATCTTCGCCTTCCGCATACACCAGCCGCTTCGGAGCCCTTTTGGCGGCTTCGAAGACCGGCTTCATCAGCATGTTGGAATGATAGACAAAACCATCGAGTTTCTCGCGATACGCGGCCATGTCGGCAATAGGTCGTTGCGCCACGCCGCTATCCATCGCGGCTTGAGCCACTGCGGGAGCGATGCGCGTGATCAGGCGAGGATCGAATGGTTTGGGGATCAGATGTTCCGCACCGAAGCTCAGATTCTCGTCTCCATATACTTCCTCCACTGCATCCGATTGTTCTGCTTGCGCCAGTTCAGCGATTGCATAAACCGCCGCACGCTTCATCTCCTCGTTGATGGTCGAAGCGCCCACATCCAGCGCGCCGCGGAAGATATAGGGGAAGCACAGCGCATTGTTGACCTGATTGGGGTAATCGGAACGCCCGGTCGCCAGAATCGCGTCGGGACGCGCCGCCTTGGCCTGCTCCGGCAAGATCTCCGGGTTGGGATTGGCCAGCGCGAAGATCAGCGGCCTGTCCGCCATTAGTTTGACCATCTCGGGCTTCAATACCCCGCCTGCGGAAAGGCCGAGGAACACATCGGCACCCGCTATCACTTCGGCCAACGTACGCGCGTCAGTTTTCACCGCATAGCGCACCTTGTTGTCGTCCATCTCTTCGACGCGGCCCTGATATACCACACCCTTGATGTCGGTGACGATGATGTTCTCCATGCGCACGCCGAGACTGACCAGCATGTCGAGACAGGCCAGCGCCGCCGCGCCCGCACCGGACACCACCAGTTTGACCCTGGCGATGTCCTTGCCGACCACCTTGAGGCCGTTCAGCAACGCCGCGCCGACGATGATCGCGGTGCCGTGCTGGTCGTCATGGAACACCGGCACCTTCATCCGTTCGCGCAGCTTGCGCTCGATGTAGAAACATTCCGGCGCCTTGATGTCTTCGAGATTGATCCCGCCGAAAGTAGGCTCCAGCGCAGCGATGATATCCACCAGCTTGTCGGGGTCGAGTTCGGCTATCTCCAGATCGAACACATCGATACCGGCGAACTTCTTGAACAGCACACCCTTGCCTTCCATCACCGGTTTGGCCGCCAGCGGGCCGATCGCACCCAGACCGAGCACCGCTGTGCCGTTGGTGATCACTGCCACCAGATTCCCGCGCGCGGTCAGGTTGCGCGCCTCGGCGGGATCAGCCACGATAGCCTCGCAGGCCGCCGCAACCCCCGGCGAATAGGCCAGTGCAAGATCGTGCTGGGTGAGCATCGGCTTGGTTCCGTTGACGGAGATCTTGCCTGCCGGTGTCTGGCGGTGATATTGCAGCGCGGCTTCGCGCAGTTGCTTGTCCATTATTTTCTACTTTCCTTGCCAGACAGAATTGCGCGAATTATACCGTAGGCAGGGAGGCTGCCTCACACATAAGGCCATACATTTCCATCAACCTGCAATCAAATCCGGCTGCCACTCATCAGCAAATTCAACCATTCATCATGTATACTTTGACCCTGTGCATACCCGGAAATACTCTGCATGCGCTTGGCAAAAGTACCGAACGGTTTGGACCCGCCAAGTGCAGTCAAGTCTGCCCATCACATAAATACGAGAAGGAAATCAAGATATGCCAAACTCTATGTCTAAATTGGAGCCAACTACAAAGTTGAAATTGAATTCCATTCAAGCAAGCAGCCTGCCCATTCCCGGTTTCGAACCCTGGTATGTCCGAGCGGAAGATCCGGCATTGCTGGTAATGATCGATTTTCGGACACGCTCTTCAGTGACAGTGTCCGAAACAGCGCCCGTGGATGAGGCGCTTGAACACATGAAGCACGCCGGCGTGAGATGCGCTTTCGTCGTCGACGAGAAAAAGAAAGTTGTCGTCGGAATGCTCACTGCCTACGATATATTGGGCGAGAAGCCGCAGCAGCACATGCACTTTACCGGGGTCAGCCATGAAGATGTTCTGGTAAAGGACGTCATGCAAAAGATCAGCGATTGGCGTGTGGCCAATATCAAGGACATCGAGCAATCTACCGTAGGCGACATATTTGAAGTGTTCACCAAAACCGGAATGTCGCACTTGCCGGTAATGGAAACGACCGAAAACAATGAGCTGCGCCTGCGCGGGTTGCTCTCTTTTTCCAAGGTAAAACGTCTGTTGGTTAATGTGGCGTAAAAAGTCGCACGGTGGGCTAAAGCTCAGCTTTCAGCCCACCTTCAACTGAACCAGGTCAGCACTATATCCCGTAACACCACTACCATTTCAGACACGTTTCAAGTCGGAGCAACAACAGTACGTTGTACGTTGCTAGCTTCTGATCCCCGCCAGCATCTTTTCCAATCGTTTCACCGATACGATCACCGGCGTTTTCAGTTCTTGCGCGAAAAGCGACACGCGCAACTCCTGCAACAACCAGGCGAACTCATCGACGCGCGGATCAATGTTGCCCTGCTGCGCCTGACGCAGCTTTTGCCACGTCTGGGTGAGCGGCTGCAACAGAGCCATGCATTGTGCGTCGCGTGCCGGGTTGAGGCGCAGCTTCTCGATGCGCAGATTGACCGCCTTGAGATAGCGTGGCACATGTTGCAGGCGTTCATATGGCGTTGCCGCGATGAATCTCTTATGCAGCAACCATTCCAGCTGTGCGCGAACGTCCTGTGCCGCCTGCTCATGCGCTTTTAGTTGGGGCAGATTCTTTTGTACAGCCTGATATTCGGTCAGCACGTTCCCCACCAGCCGCGCGATCTCTTGCCCGACCAACAGCAAACGACTCTTGGCTTCCTTGCCACGCGCAATGAATTCAGCTTCGTTGGCAGGCAGCGGATCGTTCAGGCAGCAGCGCTCAAAGGTCATCGCGATAATCTGTTGTTGTAATTCCTGCTGGGTGCCAAACGGCATAAACAGCATTCCCAGACGTTGAGCATCGGGCAGACTCTTTTCCAGATGTTTCACCTGCTCCTTCAGCAACAGCATGAACAAACGGCGCAAGCCGCCGCGATGGGCGGCGAGAGCCGCATCTCGTGTTTCGAAAGCGCGCAGCACCACCGCGTCGCCGTCATCCACCAGCGCTTTGAACAGCGTGACGTTCTGTCCGGCGCGCTTCACCTCGTGTGTCTCGGCGAACGCGCCGAAGCTCCAGCTAGTGTAACGCTGCTCCCCCATAGACTCGCCCTGTTGTTCCGCCGCGATCACGGCCACAGGAGCGACGTGCGACGCGAACTCGCCGTGCAACTGGACGAAATTGCGCGACATGCCGATCTGTCTGCCATGCTCGTCCACCACGCGGAAGTTCATCAACAGGTGCGGCGGTATCTGCTCGAGACGGAACGCATCCAGCGGCACGTCGATCTGCTTCTGCTCGCGGATGTAACGCACCAGCGCCTGCAACAACGGCGTGTTCGACGGCGGCACTTCGCGACAGAACGATGCCACGAATTCCGGCACCGGCACCAGATGACGACGCAGTCGTTGCGGCAGCGTCTTGATCAGTTGCACCACCTTCTCCGCCAACAGGCCCGGTATCAGCCACTCACAGCGCGCCGCACTCACCTGGTTGATCAGCGCCAGCGGCACGCTGAGCGTGATGCCGTCATCGTTCTTGCCCGGCGAAAAATTGTAACTCAGCACAAAGCTGACGCTGTCTATCTTCAGCTGCGGCGGGAATTGGTCGGTGGTGATGCCCGCCGCCTCGTGGCGCATCAGGTCGTCTTTTTTCAGATAAAGCAGTTTCGCATCGGCGCGCTCCGCCTCCTTGCGCCAATGCTCGAACGCCGCACCGTTGTGGATGCCAACAGGGATGCGGCTGTCATAGAAGGCGAAGATCAGCTCTTCATCGACCAGTACATCTGGACGGCGCGCCTTGTGCTCCAGCGCCTCGATGTCGGCGATCAGTTTCTGGTTATGCGTGTAGAACGGCGCACGTGTTTCGAACTCGCCGCCCACCAAGGCCTGACGGATGAACACCTCGCGGGACTCTGCAATGTTCATTGGCCCGTAATGCACGCGCTTTTTCGCGTTGATGAGCAGGCCATGCAACGTGCTGCGCTCGTAGGCGACCACTTGCGCCGCCTTTTTCTCCCAATGCGGATCGAAATAATGCCGCTTGATCAGGTGCGCGCCGGTTTCCTCCAGCCACTCCGGCTCGATGCGTGCCACACAGCGGGCATACAAACGGTGTGTCTCGATCAGCTCTCCTGCCATAACCCACTTCGTGCCCTTCTTTGCCAGCACCGAATTCGGCGCGATGAAGAACTTGATGCCGCGCGCGCCCAGATATTCATTGCTCTCCACGCTCTTCATGCCGATGTTGCCAAGCAGGCCGCACAGCAGGGCTTTGTGGATCTGCTCATAGGTCGCGGGTTGAGCCACATTCGCTACCTTTTCAACTGGCCCCCTCCCTTTTTCAACTGGCCCCTTCCCTAGCCCTCCCCCGACGGGAGATGGAATAACCCCAAGCTCCCCGACAGACCTTCCCCTCTCCCCTCGGGGGAGGGCTAGGGAGGGGGTGAGGGCGAGCGTAGCCTTCAGCATCCCCATCTCCGCAACCTGTGCGTGCAACTGCTGGTGCAGTTCGCGCCACTCGCGCAAGCGCAGCGGTGACAGGAAGTTCTTGCGGCACTCTTCCGCCAGCAGGCGATTGGATTGCTTGTGCGCCACCGCCTGCTCGAACCACGCCCATATCTTCAGATAGGCCAGAAAATCGGAACGCTCATCGGCAAAACGTTTGTGCGCGGCATCTGCCGCCTCCTGCCTGTCCAGCGGCCGTTCGCGCGGGTCCTGCACCGACAGCGCGCTGGCGATGATGAGGATTTCGCTCAGGCAGAGATATTGCCTTCCGGCCAGCAGCAGACGTGCGATCTTCGGGTCTAGCGGCAGCTTGGCCAACTCATGTCCGAGCGGCGTGAGTTGGCGCGCCTCATCAATAGCTCCCAGTTCGGCGAGAAGTTGATAGCCGTCCGCAATCATCCGCGGCGTGGGTGGCTCGATGAACGGGAACTCGGCGATGTCGCCCAACTCCAGCGCACTCATGCGCA
>JBDTPM010000391.1:0-6421 GCA_039932695.1 Gallionella sp.
GAGGACGAAGCGCGCTTGCGTCATCCGCTGGTCGGCGGGGTGATCCTGTTTGCGCGCAACTATCAATCCCCCGGGCAGCTTGCCGAGCTCACCGCCGAGATCCATGCGCTGCGCACACCGCCATTGCTGATCGCAGTGGATCATGAAGGTGGGCGCGTGCAGCGTTTTCGTGCAAGCTTTGCGAAAATCCCGGCAATGCGCGAACTCGGCAAGATCTGGGACTCGCACCCGCAGCGTGCGCGTCATCTGGCACAACAAACAGGTTATGTGCTCGCGGCGGAGTTGCGCGCCTGCGGCGTGGATTTCAGTTTCACGCCGGTGCTGGATGTGGACTACGGTCAGAGCAGCGTGATCGGCGACCGCGCTTTTCACAGCGACACACAGGCGATCGCCGAACTGGCACACAGCTTGTTACTGGGACTCAGGCAGGGCGGCATGCCTACCGTCGGCAAGCATTTCCCCGGCCATGGTTTCGTTCAGGCAGATTCGCACCTGGATATTCCCGTGGACGAGCGCGAATTCGTCGATATCGAAATGTGCGATCTGATCCCGTTCCGGCAGATGGTGGATTACGGCCTGACCGCAGTAATGCCCGCGCACGTCATCTATCCCAAAGTGGACAGCCTCCCGGCGGGATTCTCGCCAGTCTGGCTGAAAAATATCCTGCGCGGGCAACTGGGCTTCGAGGGTTGCATCTTCAGCGACGACCTGAGCATGGAGGGCGCGGCGGTCGCGGGCGGCATCGTGCAGCGCGCTGAAGCAGCACTGAATGCGGGTTGCGACATGGTACTGGTATGCAACAATCCTGGATCGGCGGATGAGCTTCTGCATGGCCTGCAATGGGACATGCCGGCAACCAGCCTGGCGCGCCTCGCCCAGATGCGCGGCAAGGCCCATCCCGAGTCGCTGGCCAAGCTGCACGAGCAACAGCATTTTCTCAAAGCGCTGGATGAGGTCGCCGTCATCGGCATGAGCAACGCAGAATTGCCATTGACCTAGCGATATAGCATAGTCTTCCAAGGCACTAACGGGTCGCGCGCAGTGATATAACTTTGTTGTTGGTACTGACGGGTTGTGGAGAAGAGCCGCAAGATTGTCTGTGCCCTCATCAGCATGGCCGCAGTCTGAGTCTGCGCGTGATCGCCTGGGGCGTGGAGACAGCCGAACAGCTGCAATTCCTTGATCATGCTCGATTGCGAAATGATGCAAGGCTATTACTTCAGCCGTCCGCTGCCTGCCGGGGAGTTCAGGGTTCTGCTTGAATCGGGACGGATGATGGAACGCCCTCAGGCGTGAGATAATCCGCTTCATATTCTGGATATTCGGGCTGTATTCCTATGAGTGAGTTGCAAATAGCGTTGCTGTCCATCGGCCTGGTGGCGATCATCGCGGTATACGGGTTCGGCTGGTGGCAGCAAAGGCGGTATCGCCGCAAATTCGGCGCGGCATTCAAGGCCAGTCACGCGGATGCGCTTTATCATGACAGCGCTGCGAAGCCGGCCGAACCGGGCTATCAATCGGCACAGATGTCCGGGGAAGGCCTGCCAGAACCTGTCAAGGAATCGTCCGGGGCCGTATTGCCCGACCAGCCCTGTGCGCTGCTGGATGCGCGCAGCGATTTCATCATCGAATTGCAGCTCGCCGAACCCGGCCCGGCCGCCGTGCTGGTTGGTTTGTGGCAGCGCAAATTCGACTTTGGCAAGCCGGTGCAGGTGTGCGGCCTGACCCTTCGACCAGGCTCAGGACAGGCTCTGGCTGCGCAAGAGTGGGAACGTGCCATCGCCGAGAGCCATACGCTATATCAGCGCTTTCGCATCGCCCTGCAACTGGTGGACCGGGGAGGCGCGATCAGCGCGGCGAAACTGGCGGATTTTCGGGATCTGGTGCTGGGTGTCGCAAGGCATATCAAGGCTCAAACCACCGTCCCGGATATCGAGGTAGCCTATCGGAATGCGTTGGAGCTGGATGCTTTCTGTTCCAGGGTCGATCAGATGGTCGGGGTCAATCTGATCCCGCCCGGCGACCGATTGATACGCGCCACGGATATCGCACAGGCCGCCGGTCTGCATGGCATGACGCTGGAAGCGGATGGGGCTTTCCATATGCTGGATGCACATGGGCATAGCCTGTTCAGTCTGATCAATCAGGATACCGTGCCGTTCCAGCATCACACGCTGGAAACCTTTGCTACGGCGGGCATCACCCTGTTGCTCGACGTTCCGCGCGTGGAAGATCCAACCCTGCACTTCGACCAGATGATGCATGTTGCGGGCGAGTTGGCCGGGGAGTTGCAGGCCAGCGTCGTGAATGATCAACGCGTGGCGCTCGGCGCCAGCGGGCTGGCGCGCACTCGCGCACAGGTCGCAGGTGTGGAAGCCGGCATGCGTGAACACGCGATAGCACCGGGCAGCGCCCAGGCGCGCAGGCTGTTTGCCTGATGCTGAATCAAGAAGTAAAACGTCGTGCTGCTCAACTGCGTGATGAGATCAGATTCCACGAGTATCGATATTACGTTTTGGATTCCCCGGTTATTCCCGATGCGGAATATGACAAGCTGTTCCGCGAACTGCAAACGCTGGAAGCACAGCACCCCGAACTTGCTACGCCTGACTCTCCCACGCAGCGTGTCGGCGGTAAACCGTTGGATATGTTCCAGCCGGTGCGCCATGCCGTGCCCATGCTCTCCATTCGTACAGAAACCGATATTAGCGACCAAGGCGCGATTGCGTTCGATGCGCGGGTGCGCAAGGAACTTGGGTTGGGCGCGGATGAGCCTCCAGTTGAATATGCCGTCGAATTGAAATTCGACGGCCTCGCGATCAATTTGCGCTATGAAGAGGGTGTGCTGGTACAGGCTGCTACGCGCGGCGACGGCGAGACCGGCGAGGACGTGACGCAGAACGTTAAGCACGCCATCCACCAGATTCCGTTGCTATTGGAAGGGGAAAGACCAATTGTTGTGGAAGTGCGCGGCGAGGTCTACATGAGCCGTGACGATTTTGAGCGTTATAACGAGAAGCAACGCGAGCAAGGTTTGCCCACGCTGGTGAACCCGCGCAACGGCGCGGCGGGCAGCATACGCCAGCTTGACCCAGCATTGGCTGCGCGGCGCCCGCTGAAATTTTTTGCTTACGGGCTGGGCGAGGTGCGGGGCTGGGAATGGCGCACGACGCATAAAGAAGTGCTGGACCAGTTGGACGCGTGGGGATTTCCGGTAAATCGTGAACGCGCAGTGATGCGTGGCGCGCAAGGGTTGGTCGAATTTCATCAGCGCATCGCAGAAAAACGCGACAGTCTGCCATTCGACATCGACGGCGTGGTGTACAAGGTCAACAGCCTCGCCTTGCAGGCGCAGCTCGGCTTCGTGTCGCGCGAGCCGCGCTGGGCGGTGGCGCACAAATATCCGGCGGAAGAGCAGCTCACCGTGGTGCGCGATATCGACATTCAGGTCGGGCGCACCGGAAAACTTACCCCGGTCGCCAAGCTGGAGCCGGTCTTCGTCGGCGGCACCACGGTCAGCAATGCCACGTTGCACAATGAGGACGAGACACGGCGCAAGGATGTGCGCATCGGGGACACGGTGATCGTGCGCCGCGCGGGCGATGTGATCCCGGAAGTGGTCGGGGTGGTACTTGAAAAGCGCCCGAAAAATATCGGCACACCGTTCGATTTGTTCAAACGTCTGGATGGCAAATGTCCAGTATGCGGCAGCAGCATCGTGCGCGAGGAAGGCGAAGCGGACTGGCGTTGCACCGGCGGTCTGTTCTGCCCGGCGCAGCGCAAGCAGGCGCTGCTGCATTTTGCCGGCCGCCGTGCACTGGACATCGAAGGGCTGGGCGACAAGCTGGTGGAGCAATTGGTGGATATGCAACTCGTGCATACGCCTGCCGACATCTACAAACTGGATTTGAATACGCTCGCCAATCTGGAACGCATGGGCGAGAAGTCGGCGCAAAATCTGCTGGAAGCCATCGAGCGCAGCAAACATCCGACGCTGGCGCGTTTCATCTATGCGCTGGGTATCCGCAACGTGGGCGAAGCGACGGCGAAAGATCTGGCGCGGCACTTCGGTAAATTGAAAAATCTTATGCACGCGGATGAAGCCCGGTTGCAACGGGTACCTGATGTAGGGCCGGTGGTGGCACAAAGCATCGTTGCTTTTTTCGGGGAGAAGCATAACGTGGATGTGATAGAAGTTTTGCTTGATGAAAAGCGGGGCGGTGTAAGTCCGAAGGAGAGTGAAGGCGAGCCGGCCGGAGAACTGCCGTTGGCTGGCAAGACTTTTGTGCTTACTGGTACACTCGGAATGGCACGCGATGAAGCGAAAGAAAAACTGGAAGCGCTGGGTGCGAAGGTGGCGGGTAGCGTGTCGAAAAAAACCGATTACGTAGTGGTAGGCACCGAAGCAGGCAGCAAGCTGGATAAGGCGCGGGAGTTGGGTGTTGCAATATTGGACGAGGAACAATTATTAGCATTATTGGAATTGAAATAAAGAAAATCAGCCAAGCAGTTTTTTGGGTATGGACGCTCATCGATGAAACTGAAATTGGCTTGCCCTGAAAAAGGTTTTCGTTAAACCCGGATTGTCGATAAGGCAGAATGTGCCTCAAACCCCCTCTAGCTCCCCCTTGTCAGGGGGAGAACGGAACCCGCTCCTCCCCTGACTGCGGAAGGGTCGATGCGTAGCAGCGGGGAACCCTCCGGCGTACTCCTTGCGGGTGCAAGGGGAGAGCGTAGCGAGGGGTCAATTGGGAGGGGTTTGAGGTTGATGGACAATCTGGATTAATCCAGTGTGAAGGAGCTCTGCAGTGAAGAAAATAACGAAGGCCGTTTTTCCAGTCGCAGGCATGGGCAGCCGCTTCCTGCCTGCCACCAAAGTCAGCCCGAAAGAGATGATGCCCATCGTGGACAAACCGCTGATCCAGTATGCGGTGGAAGAGGCGGTGGCAGCGGGCATCACCGACATGGTGTTCATCACCGGACGCAACAAACGCGCGATTGAGGATCATTTCGACAAGGCCTATGAGCTTGAAGCCGAGCTGGAGATGCGTGGCAAGGATGAGCTGCTGCGGATTGTGCGCGAAGTGACACCCTCACACATCAACTGCATCTATATCCGTCAGGTCGAACCGCTGGGCTTGGGACACGCAGTGCTGTGCGCAAAACCGGTGGTACAGGATGAACCGTTTGCGGTGCTGCTGGCGGATGATTTGATCGACGGAGAGCCACCCGTCATCAAGCAGATGGTGGAGGTGTTCCGCCAGCATCAGTGCTCGATCCTGGGTGTGCAGAACGTGCCGCGCGAGCAGACCGGCCAGTACGGTATCGTCAGCAGTGTGGCGCTGAGTGAAGGTCTGGAGCAGGTGAATGGCATCGTGGAAAAACCCAAGCCTGAAGCTGCGCCCACGACGCTTGCGGTGGTGGGGCGCTACATACTCACGCCGCGCATCTTCTACCATCTGGAAAAAGTGCAGGCGGGTGCCGGCGGAGAGATACAGTTGACCGACGGGATCGCCGCATTGATGAAGGAAGAGAAGATGCTCGCCTATCGCTTCAATGGCACGCGCTACGATTGCGGTTCCAAGCTGGGTTATCTCAAGGCGATGGTTGCGCTGGGGCTCAAGCATCCCGAAGTGCGCGACGAGTTCGCCGTGTATTTGAGCAATTTGAAGCTGACAGTTAAAAAATAAATCATGAGCGTATCCATGCAGCGCGCGCGCGACATCTTGCAACAGGCTGAACTGTTGTATTCCGACCGGCAGGTGCAAGCGGCTTTGCATAAGGTCGCGCAACAGATCAACGCCGCGCTGGCGGATACGCACCCGCTGGTGTTGTCGGTGATGGGCGGGGCGGTGGTGTTCAGCGGGCAGTTGCTGCCGCTGCTCGACTTCCCGCTGGATTTCGATTACGTGCATGTGTCGCGTTACGGTGATGCGCGGCACGGCGGCGCGATGCACTGGAAGGTGGAGCCGCGCGAGAATGTGCGCGGCCGCGTGGTGCTGGTGCTGGATGATATCCTCGATGAAGGCCACACCCTGGATGCGTTGCGAACCAGGGTCATGGAATTGGGCGCGAGCAAGTTCTACTGCGCGGTGTTTGCCGACAAGCAGCATGGCCGGAAAAAACCGATCCATGCGGATTTCGTCGGGATAGAGTTGCCGAATCGTTTCGTGTTCGGCTATGGTATGGATGTTGAAGGGGCGTGGCGCAATCTGCCCGCTATTTATGCGATGAGGGAATCATAGGTATCGTAGGGTGCAATAAGCCTGTCCTGAGCTTGTCGAAGGGCGTAGTGCATGGCACCGGATGTTTGAGTCATACGGCGCAATGCCCGGTGGTTATTGCGCCCTACGGGTTACGCGATAGGTTCCAAACAGCGTGCAACACTACACTAGTGGAATGGCTAGTGGTTTTATCAAAG